>NZ_JACBWZ010000881.1 GCF_013870595.1 Streptomyces sp. WELS2
CCTTCGGGCAGGGCGCGCTCCAGGATGGCGTCGAGGCCGGTCCCGGCGGGCAGGGTGCCGAACGCGTGCCCCCAGTCGCCGCCCAGCCGGGACGCGCAGAAGGCGTCCGCGACCGGGTGCGGGGCGTGCCGTACCAGCAGGGAGGCCTGGAGCGCGAGCGCCATCCGCTCCACCAGCCGGCGGGCGCCCACCTGGTCGGTTCCGGCCAAGTCGTCCTTGAGCGCGGCCACGGTCGCGTCGAGGCGGGCGTCGGCCCCGCGCGCCAGGGCGAGTTCGGCGAACAGGGCCTCGGCGGTGTCCGGTTCCCGGCCGAGGGCGCGCAGCACGTCGAGCGCGTTGACGTTGCCGGAGCCCTCCCAGATGGACAGCAGCGGGGCCTCCCGGTAGTGCCGGGGCATGCCGGAGTCCTCGACGTACCCGTTGCCGCCCAGGCACTCCAGGGCCTCGGCGGTGAAGGCCGGGCCCCGCTTGGTGACCCAGTACTTGCCGACGGCGGTGGCGATGCGCCGGAAGGCCCGCTCCCCGGTGTCCCCGCGCACCGCGCGGTCGGCCGCGCCGGCGAGGCGCAGCGTCAGCGTGGTCGCGGCCTCCGACTCCAGCGCGAGGTCGGCGAGGACGTTGCGCATCAGCGGCTGGTCGATCAGCCGGGCCCCGAACGCGCTGCGGTGCCGGGCGTGGTGGCCCGCCTCGACCAGCGTCTTGCGCATGAGCGTCGCCGAGGCCATCACACAGTCCAGCCGGGTGCAGTTGACCATCTCGATGATGGTCTTCACGCCCCGCCCCTCCGGCCCCACCAGCCAGGCCACGGTCCGGTCGAACTCCGGCTCGGAGGAGGCGTTGGAGCGGTTGCCCAGCTTGTCCTTCAGCCGCTGGATGCGGAAGGTGTTGCGGCTGCCGTCCGGCAGGACGCGCGGCACCAGGAAGCACGACAGCCCGCCCGGGGCCTGCGCGAGCACCAGGAAGACGTCGCACATCGGCGCCGAGGTGAACCACTTGTGCCCGCGCAGCGTGTACACGCCCGGCTCGCCGGTGGGCGTGGCGGTGGTGGTGTTCGTGCGGACGTCGGAGCCGCCCTGCTTCTCCGTCATGCCCATCCCGGCGAGCAGCCCGGGCTTGTCGGTGGGCACGCGCAACTCGGGGTCGTACTCCCGGCTGGTGAGCAGCGGTTCGTACACCTTGGCCAGTTCCGGCTGGGCGCGCAGGGCGGGTACGGCCGCGTACGTCATCGAGGTGGGGCAGCCGTGTCCCGCCTCGGTGTGCCCCCACACCAGGCCGCCCGCGGTCCGGGCCACGTGCGCGCCCGGCCGGTCGTCGGCCCACGGCGCGCCGGCCAGGCCCTCGGCGACCGCCGTCCGCATCAGGTGGTGCCAGGCGGGGTGGAAGTCGACCTCGTCGACGCGGTGGCCGTAGCGGTCGTGGGTGCGCAGCACCGGCTCGTACCGGTTCGCCAGCTCGCCCCACTCCTGCGCCTGCGCGCTCCCGGCGCGCGCCCCCAGTCGGCGGAGGTTCTCCTCGGCCCACCCGGCGCCCTCCCGGCGCAGCCCCTCCAGCAGGGCCGGGTCGTCGGAGGCGTCGTACGGGGCGAGCGGCGGGGGCTGGTTGGTGACGTCGTGCGTGCCGGACTGCGGCTGGGGCGGCGACTGCGCGGGAATCGAGACCATACGAGCATGTTGCACTCTCCGTGCGGCCGTAGCAATGCTGCAACAAGCCGGCGCACGTACAGTACGGGTCCATGTGTGCGAACGTCCCGGCGGAGCCGGACCGGCCGGTGCCGGACCCGGCGGCCCTGCGACCGCTGTCCGCCCGGTCGGTGGTGCTGAGCCTGCTCCTCGGCGCGCACCCGCCCGAGCTGCCGGTGCGCGACCTGGTCCGGCTGGTGGAGCCGTTCGGGATCGGCGGCTCCACGCTGCGGGCCGCGCTGAGCCGGATGGTGACCGCCGGGGACCTGCGGCGCACGGACGCCGTCTACCGCCTCAGCGACCGGCTGCTGGAACGGCAGCGGCGCCAGGACGACGCCGTACGGCCGCGCACCCGCGCGTGGCACGGCGACTGGGAGATGGTGGTGATCACGGCGACCGGGCGCGGCCCCGCCGAACGCGCCGACCTGCGCGCCCGGCTGACCGCCCTGCGCCTGGCCGAACTGCGCGAGGGCGTGTGGCTGCGCCCGGCCAACCTCGACCGGCCGCTGCCCGCCGAGGTGCACCGGGTGGCGCTGACGTACACCGCCCGTCCCGACGAGCCCCCGGTGTCGGCGGTGCGCACCAGACGCAGCCGGTTCTCGGTGAGCGTGCCGGTCTTGTCGAAGCAGATGGTGTCCATGCGGCCCAGCGCCTCCAGCGTGCGCGGGGTGCGCACCAGGACACCGCCGCGGCTCAGCCGGCGCGCCGCGGCCAGCTGGGCGACCGTCGCCACCAGCGGCAGCCC
>NZ_JACBWZ010000882.1 GCF_013870595.1 Streptomyces sp. WELS2
TCAGGGGCGTCCGAGCAGCCGGTCCGCCGCGCGGCCGAACAGCAGGCGGGAAGCGCGTTCCAGGGCGCCGTCGAAGAACCGTGGCAGGAAGCCGACCCGCAGGTCCTCCCGCCACACCACCCGGCTGCCGCCCCCGGGACCCGGCCACACCTCGATCTCCGCCCAGCCCAGGACCACCCGCCCGCGCTTCTCCAGCCGGCACACCCCGCCCGCGTCCCCCGTCGGCGGGCGCCAGAGCGTCACCTCCATCACGTCGTCCACGGCGAACGGGCCGAGCCCGGACCGCGCGACGAACCGCGTGCCCGCCCGATGCGGCGGAGGTGTGAGCACCCTGACCCGGGTCAGCGGGACGGCACCGGCGTGGCGCGGCCACTCGGTGAGCCGGCGCCAGGCCTCGTCCGGCGGGAGGGGCACCGTGCGCGTGAGGGAGAAGAGGGGCACGGCACGATCGTAGGCACCGCCGGACCGTCGGGCGCGACGCGTGCGCCGCGGGGGCTACGGGCGGTACACCTTGCCGGGCTCCGCCTTGCCGGGGGCCAGCAGCTGGGGGACCGTCACGAACACGTAGCCGCGCTGCTTCAGCGCGTCGATGATGCCGGGCACGGCCGGCACGGTCCCGGGGTAGATGTCGTGCAGCAGGATGATGCCGTCCCGGGACGACTGGTCCAGGACGCGCTTGGTGATGAGCGCCGAGTCGTTGGTCGTGTAGTCCTTGGCGGTCACGCTCCACAGCACCTCCGCAAGGCCCAGCTCCTTGCAGATCTCGTGCACGTTGGAGTCGGTGCGGCCCTGCGGCGGGCGCATCAGGGTCGGCTTGTGCCCGGTGAGCTTCTCGATCGCCTCGTCGGGCCGGTTCAGCTCCTCGCGTATCTCCTTGTCGGATATCTTGGTGAGGATCTTGTGGTCCCAGGTGTGGCTGGCGACCTCGTGGCCCTCCGCCGCCATCCGCTTGACCAGCTCCGGGTACTTCTCGATGTGCCGCTTGCCGAGCAGGAAGAAGGTGGCCGGGACCTTCTTCTCCTTCAGGATGTCGAGCAGCCGCGCCGAGTTCTCGCTGGGCCCGGCGTCGAAGGTGAGCGCGATGCACTTGGCCTTGCGGCAGTCGACGCTGCCGAACTTGGCCGGCGCGCCGTGCGCCGCCTCGGCGCGGGCGGTGCTCGGCGCGGTCGTGTCGACCTGCGCGCAGCCGGCCAGGGTCAGGGTCAGGCCGGCCGCGGCCGCCGCGCAGGCGAGGGCCCGGCGACGCAACCTCCGGCCCGTTCCGTGCATCTTCCCGGGCGCGTGCGGAGGCGTGGCGATCGTGTCGGTCAAGAGAGGCATGTCCGGACTATACACTGCGTGTATAGCGCACTCGTTCGAGTCTCTCGGGTGATACCGGGCAAAGACCCCGTGCACACCAGTAGTACCGGCCGGGCACTCGGAGTAACCTCAAGGACCATGACGCGCACGGGGGAGCGAGTCGGCACGGCACGATTACGGACACCCGCCTGGATCGCGCGCATCGAGACGCCGGACGGGCGGGTCCTCGGTGCGGGGGTGCTGCTCGCCCCCGAACGGGTCCTCACCGCCGGCCATGTCGTCCGGCCCGGCCACCACTACACCGTCCGCCTGGTCGGCGTGCCCGGCCTCGGTCCCGTCACCGCCACCGTCCGCCCGGACGAGCACGTGCCCCAGCGCGAGGACACCTTCGGCGACCGCAGCGGCGACCTCGCCCTGCTGCGCCTGGCACCGCCCCTGCCCGCCGAACACGCCACCCGGCTCTACCGGCTCGCCGCCCCGCACGGACCCGTCAGCATGTACGGCTTCCCGGACGGCGACGACGGCGGGCGCTGGCACGGCGCCACCCTGGTCGCCGCCCGCGGCCGGGACAGCCAGGTGCAACTGCGCCCCCTGACCCCCGGCGAACTGGCCGCACCCGGCTTCAGCGGCGGCGGAGTCGTGGACCACGCCACCGACCAGGTCATCGGCATCGTGCTCAGCGTCGACGACGGACCGGGCTCCGCCTTCAGCTACATGAGCCCCACCGAGACCATCCTCAGCCACCTGCCCCAGGTCGCCGCCTGGACCGATGGCGCCGAGGCCGTCGACCCCCGGCTGCGCACCCGCACCGGACCCGCCGCCGGCCGGCTCGACGTGCCCTTCGCCACCGAACTCGCCTCCTGGTTCCGCGGCGAGGGCTGGCCGGTGCTCGTCACCGCCGTCCCCGCCGGCGGCGACCGCGCCTTCACCCTCCAGCGCGCCGTCACCCTCGCCGACCGCGAACTGCGCACCCACCGCAACACCAGCGCCGTCAGCCACGACCCGCCCGAGACCGTGCCGCCCGCCGGCGCCCACGACCTCGCCCTGGACGTCGCGGAACTGACCACCGCCCAGGTCATGGACCGCATCGCCGAACGCCTCGGCATCCGCGACGACCCCCGCCC
>NZ_JACBWZ010000883.1 GCF_013870595.1 Streptomyces sp. WELS2
ACCAGGTCACCCGCGCGCAGCAGCCCGGCCAGCCGCCGCCCAGCCCTGGTTCCCGCACGTCTGCGCCCCGTCGGCCTGACCGGTTCCCGGCGGCTGACCCTGCGCCGGTGAGACCCGTCCCGCTCGCACCGGACCGCTCCCCGCGACCGCCGGGCCCCGCGCGCTGTCCGGGCCCTACGATGAACCGATGCGCCGCTCCGACCCGACGCCGTACTGGAACACCAATGTCGCCCGGCACCCGGGCATCCTCCGTGCGGTTCCCGCCGGCTGCGGGGACGCGTTGGACGTCGGCTGCGGAGACGGTCTGCTGGCACGCCGTCTGGCCGGGCGGGCCGAGCGGGTCACGGGGATCGACAAGTCACCCCGGATGACCGCCCGCGCGCGGGAGCTCGCCGCCGGCGACCCGCGGCTCACCTTCGTCGAGGGCGACTTCCTGACCGCCGGTCTGCCGGACGCGGGATACGACTTCGTCTGCTCGGTGACCGCGATCCATCACATGGGCTTCGAGGCCGCCCTGGTCCGGATGCGGGAGTTGCTGCGGCCCGGCGGCACGCTGGTGGTGGTCGGTCTGGCTCGTGAGGAGGGCCCGGCGGAGTGGGCGGCGACGATCGCGGCCGCCCCGGTCGTACGGATCACGAAGGTGCTGCGCCGGGCGCGGGAGCCGGAGGGCATGCCGGTCGCCGTTCCCCGGATGAGCTACGGGCAGGTGCGGACCACGGCACGCCGGCTGTTGCCCGGTGTGCGCTATCGCCGTCATGTGCTCCGTCGGTACTCGCTGACCTGGCGGAAGCCCGGCCGCACAGGGCCGTGAAGGTCACGTCGTGTCGTCCGTGCGGCCGAAGCGGCGGGCCGTGCAGAGGAGGGCGGTGATCGCGGTCAGCAGGAGGACGCCCGCCTCCAGGGCAGGCGGTGGCTGCCAGGTGCCCCAGTGGACGCCGGGGGAAGCGGTGGGGCCGGTGGTGCGGCGCAGGAGGTCGGCGGCGTAGGCGAGCGGATTGAGGGCGGCCGTGGAGATCACCCAGGAGGGGAGAGTGGACAGGGGGACGAGTGCGCCCGATCCGAAGAGCAGGGGGGCGCTGGTCAGCGCCAGGAGCGTGCTGAAGGTCTCGGGCCGCCGGGTGTGTACGGCCGGTACGAGGGCGAGCGCGGTCAGTGTGAAGGCGGCCAGGGCCGGTTCCGCGAGGAGGGCGGCGAGCGGCAGGGGCCGGTAGGGCAGTCCGCCGGCCGGTGCCAGGGCGAGGTGGATGCCGTGTGTGCCCAGGGTGGCGCACAGCCGGGGCAGCCACTCGGCGCTGTCGGTCACCGGTACGGTGACCTCCTCGCCGCAGTCGAAGGCGGTGCGGCCGTGCGCGGTCCGGAGCAGGGCGGCGGCCCGCCGGTTGTCGCTGGTGCGCAGGCGTACGGTCTCCTGCCCGAGGGCGGATTTCAGGCCGGCGGGCGTGCCGTGGGCGACGATGCGGCCGTGGTCGATGATGGCGAGCCGGTCGCAGTACTCGGCCTCCTCCAGGTAGTGCGTGGTGACGAAGACGGTGATGTGCTCGTCCTCGCGCAGCCGGCGCAGGTGTTGCCACAGGCGGGCGCGGGCGGGCGGGTCGAGTCCGGCGGTCGGTTCGTCCAGGAAGAGCACGCGGGGTTCGTGCAGCAGGGCGCGGGCGATGCCGAGGCGGCGGCGCATGCCGCCGGAGAGGGTGCGTACCCGCGCGTGCCGGTGTTCGGCGAGCCGGGCGGCGCTCAGCACCTGGCCGGTGCGGGAGCGGGCGTCGGAGCGGGACAGACCGTGCAGGCGCGCGTGCAGTTGCAGGCTCTGGGCGCAGGTGAGGTCGGGTTCCAGGGCGCTGTACTGGAAGAGGACGCCGACGCGGCGGCGCACCAGGTGCGATTCGGTGAGCACGTTGGCCCCGGCGACCCAGGCCGCCCCCGCGCTGGGCCTCTTCAGCGCGCACAGCATGGACACGGTGGTGGACTTTCCCGCGCCGTTGGGGCCGAGGAAGGCGAACATCTCACCGGCCGCGACGGTCAGGTCCACACCCCGTACGGCGTCCCGGCCGCCGGGGTAGGTCTTGGCCAGTCCCCGGGCGTGGACCGCGTACGGCAGGGCGCGCCGGGTGCCCCGGCCGTCGGCGGCGGTGTCCGTGGCGGGGCCCTGGAGTCCGGTCATGAGCGGTTCCCGGTGAGCGGCAGGGGCGGGACGGTGATGACGGGCGTGTAGCCGCGTTCGTGTGCCGGTTCGCCCACGGGTTCGGAGCCGACGGCGACCCAGGCGTGGGTGCGGAAGGGTTCGGTGCGCACGCCGGTGCACCAGGTGGGCCAGGTTCCCCACGCCCGGCACAACAGGGCGGTGGCCAGGGAGCGTTGCAGGCAGCTGTGGTCGGCGGCGCAGCGCGGGCTGACGGTGATCACGGCCTGCCGGGCCGCGG
>NZ_JACBWZ010000884.1 GCF_013870595.1 Streptomyces sp. WELS2
ACGTCCGCCCGCTCGCGCTGTGCGGCCACGAGCAGGTGCCTCTCGTCGGCGGAGTCCGGCTCGTGGGGGAGGCCGAGGCGTTCGTACTGGTCGTGCGGGGCGTCGTTGGCGCGCAACTGCTCGACCAGGAGCCGGATCATGCGCAGTTCGACGGCGTCGTCCACGATCGGCCGTTCCTGGTGCGGGTCGGTCGCGAGGTCGAAGAGCAGGGTGCCGAACCGCTGGGGGCCGAGGAGCGCCGGCGCGGGCGCGGGGACCCGGACGGTCCGCACCCCTTTGGTGAAGGAGAAGGGTTCCGCGAGGGAGATGTCGGCGAGTTCGTGCGGGGTGAAGCGGCCGCGGATGCGGGTGGGCATCAGGGTGTGCTCGTTGAGGGGCAGGTTGGTGTCGTCGTGGCAGGCGCGCATGTAGACGTAGCGGCCGTCGGTGATGTTCACATGGCCGCCGAACATGCCGAACAGGGCGGACGTCCGCCCGGCCCCGGCGCCGGCCGTCCCGTCCGTCCCGCCCAGGGGACGCCCCTGCATGTCGGGCGTGCGGTCGACGCCGAAGTACTCCAGCAGGGTCGGCGCGATGTCGATGGTCTGGACGAGGGTGGCGTCGTGGGTGCCGGCGCGGTCCGGGCGGCGCGGGTCGTGCACGAAGAGCGGGGTGTGGACCAGCTCCTCGTACCAGGGCTGGACCACCTTCGCCCACCAGCCCTTCTCACCCAGCAGGAAGCCGTGGTCGGTGCAGACGATCAGCAGGGTGTCGTCCCACAGGCCGTGGGTGTCCATGGCGTCCAGGACCCGGCCGAGCGAGTGGTCGCACATGGACAGCAGCGCCGCGTACTCGTAGCGGGCGTGTTCGACCTGTTCCGGCGTCTCGGTGACCCGGTTGTAGTCGGGCCAGTCGAAGTGGGGACCGTCGTAGTCGTGGGGGTAGAGGTCTTTGTAGTGGGCCTGGGTGAAGAAGGGCTCGTGCGGGTCGAACGTCTCGATCTGCAGGAACCAGTCGTCCTCGGCGTGGTTGACGCTCAGGAACTCCAGCCCCGCGTCGAAGGTGAGGGTCTGCGGCTGCTCGGCCTCGCTGCCGAGGTACTGCCGGTTGACCCAGTCCTGGCGCCACAGCTCGCCCCGGCCGGCGCGCAGGTCCTCGGGCGGGCGCGGGTCGGCGACGTGGCCCTTCCACGGGTCGCCCTCCTGGCCGCGGAAGAACTCCCAGGTGCTGTAGCGGCCGTGGTAGGTGGCGCCGCCGTCTTCCCAGTAGTGCTGGTGGTCGCTGACCAGGTGGGTGTGGACGCCGTTCTGTTTCAGCAGTTCGGGCATGGAGTCGTCGAACGGTTCGAGCGGGCCCCAGCCGCGGTGCAGGAAGTTGTGGCGGCCGGTGTGCAGTTCGCGGCGGGCGGGCATGCAGGGCATCGAGCCGGCGTAGCAGGTGTCGTAGGTGACGGTGCGGGCGGCGAGGCGGGCGAAGTTCGGGGCGTGGACCCACTCGGGTCCGCCGTAGGGCGGCAGCATGTGCCGGTTGAGGCTGTCGAACATCACCATGACGGCCTTCACGAGGTGGTACGTCCTTCCGGTGCGGCCGGCTCCGTGTCGCGGGCGCAGCGGAAGCCGCCGTGGCCGGTGGAGGAGTCGGGGGTGTTGTGGGAGCGGGCGGCGACCCGGTAGCGGTTGCAGTAGGAGGCGTGGCAGAGGTAGGAGCCGCCGCGGATGACCCGTTCGCCGGCGCCGTGGGTGTCCTGGACCCACTCCCACACGTTGCCGGAGGTGTTGTACAGGCCGAACCCGTTGGGTTCGTAGGCGGTGACGGGCATGGTGCCGGTGCTGCCGCCGGGCCGGTCGGAGCGGTGGGGAAAGTGTCCTCGCCAGGTGTTGCACATCTCCCGCCCGCCCGGCGTGAAGTCGTTCCCCCACGGATAGCGGGCGCCTTGCAGGCCGCCGCGCGCGGCGTACTCCCACTCGTCCTCCGTGGGCAGCCGCAGCCCCGCCCAGGCGCAGTACGCCAGGGCGTCGTGGTGGGAGACGTGCACCACCGGGTGGTCGGCGCGGCCGTCGAGGTCGGAGCCGGGGCCCTCGGGGGCGTGCCAGGACGCTCCGGTGACGCCGAGCCACCAGGGTGCTCCCGGGACGCGGCCGAGGACGTGGCGCTCGGCGGCGGGGTGGAGCAGGAGGTGGAAGACGTACGAGGAGCCGAAGCGCTCGGCGTCGGTGCGGTGGCCGGTGGCCTCGACGAAGGCCGCGTACTGGGCGTTGGTGACGGCGGTGGCGTCGATGGCGAACGGTGCGACGCTCACCTCGCGGACCGGGCCCTCGTGGTCGGCGTGGTAGCCCTCGTCGAAGGCGTCGCCGCGCAGGAAGGTGCCGCCGGGCAGCTCCACCAGGGCGGGGTGGGCGGCGCGGCGCGCCCGCGGCAAAGGAAGCAGCCCGGT
>NZ_JACBWZ010000885.1 GCF_013870595.1 Streptomyces sp. WELS2
GCGCTCGGCCTCCGCGCGGATCTCCTCCACCTCGCGGTCGACCGCGTACGGCGCCGTGTCGGCGCTCTCGCCGCGGCCCCGGCGGTCGTAGACGACGGCCGTGCAGCGCTCCGCGAGACGCTCGGCCAGGGGCAGCACGGTGCCGCCGGTGGACATCGCGCCGCTCACCAGGATCACCGTGGGCCCGTGACCGGTCACGTGGTACGCGAGGGAGGTGCCGTCGCGGGAAGTCGTCTTCTTGTCCATGGCCGTGCAGACTGCCGCACGGCACCCCGCCCACCGGTCACGACACGGCGAGAGGCGGCGCGGTCGTGACACCGCGGTCAGGAGACCTCGGTGTCGTAGAAGCAGTAGTGGTCCCCGAGCTCGGCCATGTCGGGCTTCGGCTCGGGGTACGCCCAGACGAGGTCGGCCGCGTCCGGCAGCGACCAGTAGGACGCCGTGCCCTTGTAGGGGCAGACGGTGTGCGTGTCGGAGGGGGTCAGCAGATCGAGGCGTACGTCCTCGGCGGGGATGTAGTACCGCACCGGACAGCCCGTCTCGCGCAGCTCCAGCGGCCGGTCGCTCTCCGCCAGCACCACGCCGTCGTGCACCGCGCGCACGTGCCGCTCGCTCTTGTGGATCGTGATCGTGTGTCCATCGGTCATACCGGAACAGCACCGGACGGACCGCGCTTCTTCCCACGCGGCGCGGGCACCGTACGGTATGAGTCATGAACATCTGCGTCTTCCTGTCCGCCGCCGACCTCGACGAGCGTTACACGCGCCCCGCGCGCGAGTTCGCGGAACTGATCGGCAAGTCCGGTCACACCCTGGTCTGGGGCGGGTCCGACAGCGGTCTGATGAAGGTGGTCGCCGACGGAGTGCAGGAGGCGGGCGGCCGGCTGCTGGGCGTCTCCGTGGAGTTCCTGGCGAACAAGGCGCGGCCCGGCGCGGATGAGATGATCATCGCCGCCGACCTCGGCGAGCGCAAGAAGCTGCTGCTGGAGAAGGCCGACGCCGTGGTGATCATGGTGGGTGGCACCGGCACCCTGGACGAGGCCACGGAGATCCTGGAGCTGAAGAAGCACGGCCGCACCGCCAAGCCGGTCGTGCTGCTGAACACGGCGGGCTTCTACGACGGCCTGCGCGAGCAGTTCCGCCGCATGGAGGCCGAGGGCTTCCTGCCCCGCCCGCTGGCCGAGCTGGTCTTCTTCGCCGACGAGCCCGCCGCGGCCCTGGCCTACCTGGAGGAGCAGGCCGCCGGGCACTGATGCGAGCATGGGCCCCATGGCTACTCATGTGATCACCGGGGCCGGTTCCGGCATCGGCGCGGCCGTGACCCGCCGGCTGCACGCGCGCGGGGACGAACTCGTGCTCCACGCGCGCGACGCGGCCCGCGCCAAGGAGCTGGCGGCGGCCTACCCCGGCGCCCGCACCCTGGTCGGCGACCTCGCGGACCCGGACAAGCTCTCCTGGGCGTTCTCCCACCAGTCGCTCCCGGACCGGGTGGACTCCCTGCTGCACATCGCCGGGGTCGTCGAGCTGGGCCCGGTCGGCGAGCTCACCCCGAAGTCCTGGCACCACCAGCTGAACGTCAACCTGATCGCCCCGGCCGAGCTGACCCGGCACTTCCTGCCGCAGCTGCGGGCGGCCCGCGGCCACGTGATCTTCGTCAACTCCGGAGCCGGACTGAACGCCAGCGCCGGCTGGTCCGGGTACGCCGCCTCCAAGCACGGCCTGAAGGCCCTCGCCGACGCCCTGCGCCAGGAGGAGCACGCGGGCGGCGTCCGCGTCACCTCGGTCTACCCCGGCCGCACCGCCAGCCCCATGCAGGCCAAGGTGCACCAGCAGGAGGGCAAGGAGTACGACCCGGAGAAGTGGATCGATCCCGAGTCGGTCGCCACGACGATCCTGATGGCCCTGGACCTGCCCCGGGACGCGGAGGTCCACGACCTGTCGGTGCGCCCCGGCCGCTGACCGGGGCCCGGGCCCGTACCACTCGCCGCGCCGGGTTCCGTAGGCTTCCCTGGTGAGCGAAAACAGCCAGTTCAGGTTCCCGGGAGCCACCGGCGTCGGCTCCCTGCCCGGCACCGACGCGCGGGAGGCCGCCAAGACCGTCACCGGCAGCTTCGAGGACTTTCCGTTCCTCGCGGAGCTGCCCGCGCGCGGTCCCGGCGCCGACATGATCGGCCGGACCGCCGGGATGCTGGTCGAGCTGTACGCGCGCGTGGAGCCCAGCGGCTGGCGGATCGGGGACCGGCCGGGCCGGGACACCAGGCGGGCGCGGTCCTGGCTGGTGGAGGACCTGGACGCCCTGGAGGAGTTCACCCAGGGCTACGAGGGCGATCTGAAGGTGCAGGCCGTCGGGCCGTGGACGCTGGCCGCCGCGCTGGAGCTCAGGAACGGCGAGGCCGCCCTGTCGGACGC
>NZ_JACBWZ010000886.1 GCF_013870595.1 Streptomyces sp. WELS2
GGACTTCCCGCGCACGCACCCGACGCGGCGCGCGTGTGACGGCAGGATCTAGCCGGCCGTTCCCGGTCTGATCGTGCGCAGGCGGTCGCGGATGAGCCGGACCGCGGACTCCGCGTTGTCCACGGTGATCGTGAACGTGTGGCCGTCCCACAGGCGCAGCACGATGCCCTCGCCGCGGCGGACGACGACGGCGGTGCCCTTCTCGGGGCGCCAGCGGTAGCCCCAGCCGCCCCAGTGCCGGGGGGTGACGTGGGCGGTGAAGTCGGCGCCGGCCACGTGCGAGAGCGGGATGCGGCGGCGCGGCAGCCCCATGTGTCCGCAGCGCACTTCGAGGCACTCGCGGTCGAGCTTGAGGTCGACGTGTACGAAGGCGAGCGTGCCGAAGAGCACGAGCAGACCGGCCGCGATGCAGCCCACGACGGACATCACCAGGGCGGCTATGCCGGATGTCCAGGCCGAGTCCACGGCCAGCGCGATGCCGAGCGCCAGGCAGGCGGCGCCGACGAGCGCGAACAGCCACTGCACCCGGTTGGTGGCGCGTCCCTTCCAGACCGGGGGAAGCTTTCCGTCGGCGTCGGGGTGGTCCCTCATGTTTATGAGGTTACCCGGATTTCGCCGCCCGGAGAGGGCGTAGCGCGCGGCGGGCGGCCCGCCGGTGTCCGGACGCGCCGGTCAGCGGACGGGGCTGACGGCGCGCAGGAAGCGGCCTTCGGCGTAGGACAGCGCCGTGTCCGGGAGGGTCGCCTCGCGGCCGCTCAGCAGCACGGTCAGGGTGGTGTCGGCGGCGGCCTCCGGAGCCGGTTCCGCTCCGATCCGGCGCAGCGCCTGTGCCGCCACCGCCCCGGCACTGCCGTGCAGTGCGACCGGCGGGCGGCCGGGCCGCTGGACGGCCGCGCGGATCCGCTCCGCGACCAGCTCGTAGTTGGTGCAGCCCAGGACGAGCGTGGTCACGTCGTCCGGGGTGCGGGCGGCGGCCGAGGCGATCGCGGCGTCGATCGCCTCGTCGTCGGCGTGGTGCACGGCGTCCGCGAGGCCGGGGCACGCCACCTCGGTGACGGCCAGGCCGTCGGCGAACCGCTCGATCAGGCCGCGCTGGTAGGCGCTGCCCGTGGTGGCCGGGGTCGCCCAGATCGCGACGGGGCCGCCGCCCGCGGCGGCCGGCTTGATCGCCGGTACGGTGCCGATGATCGGCAGCCGCGGCTCGAAGCGCGCCCGCATCGCCGGCAGGGAGTGCACGGAGGCGGTGTTGCACGCGACGATCAGCACATCGGGCTCGTGCGCGGCGGCGGCCTCGGCCACGGCGATGGCCCGCTCGGTGATGTCCTCGGGGGTGCGCGGTCCCCAGGGCATGCCGTCCGGGTCCCAGGACAGCACCAGATCCGCGTCGGGCCGCAGCCGGCGTACCGCGGCGGCGGCGGGGAGCAGGCCGATTCCGGAGTCCATGAGCGCGATCTTCACCCGGCCACGATAGACGATGCCCGCTCACGGGCCCCGCCGGGTGGGGCAGACTGCCGCCGTGAACGCGTACTTGTGGATCACCGTCGTATCACTGGCCGCCTGGGCCTGGCTGCTGCTCGGCCAGGGCTTCTTCTGGCGCACGGACGTCCGGCTGCCACCACGCCGGGAACCGGAGGCGTGGCCGTCGGTCTGCGTGGTCGTACCGGCCCGGGACGAGGCCGCCGTGCTGCCGGACAGCCTGCCGTCGCTGCTGGCGCAGGACTATCCCGGGCGGGCCGAGGTCTTCCTGGTGGACGACGGCAGCACCGACGGCACCGGGGAGCTGGCCCGCGAGCTGTCCCGGCGGCTCGGCGGGCTGCCGCTGACGGTGGACTCGCCCGGTGAACCGCCGGCGGGCTGGACGGGCAAGCTGTGGGCGGTGCGGTACGGCATCGGGCTGGCACGCGCGCGTGAGCCCGAGTACCTGCTGCTGACGGACGCGGACATCGCGCACGCGCCGGACAGCCTGCGCGAGCTGGTGGCGGCGGCTCGGGCGGGCGGCTTCGACGTCGTGTCGCAGATGGCGCGGCTGCGGGTGGCGAGCCTGTGGGAGCGGCTGGTGGTGCCTGCCTTCGTGTACTTCTTCGCGCAGCTGTATCCCTTCCGGTGGATCGGCCGGAAGGGATCGCGCACGGCCGCGGCGGCGGGCGGCTGTGTGCTGCTGCGCGCGGGGATGGCCGAGAAGGCGCGCATCCCGGACGCCATCCGGCACGCCGTGATCGACGACGTGGCGCTGGCGCGCGCGGTGAAGGGCGCGGGGGGCCGTGTCTGGCTGGGGCTGGCCGACCGGGTGGACAGCGTGCGGCCCTATCCGGACCTGGGCGACCTGTGGCGGATGGTCTCGCGCAGCGCGTACGCCCAGCTGCGGCACAATCCCCTGCTGCTGCTCGGTACGGTCGCCGGGCTGGCG
>NZ_JACBWZ010000887.1 GCF_013870595.1 Streptomyces sp. WELS2
GCCCCCAAGGGCCTGCTCACCTCGCCGCCCGGCCCCTGGCGGCTGTTCGCGCACATCCTGTCCCTGGACCCCTGGCACCGCGAGGCCCACCACCGCTTCCTGTCCTGCTTCTTCACCCGCCACGGCGGCTCGGTCACCGCCGCCTGGGACGTCGCCGCCTTCCTCAGCCAGCGGGCCCCCGCCGACTCCCCCCTGCGGCTGCTGCCCCTGGTCGCCCTGGTGGAGAGCTACAACCCCACCCAGCTGCTCGCCGACCGGGTCTGGGAGCAGCCCCAGTGGCGCTCCACCGCGCTGGCGATCTACCAGAACTGGCTGCCCGCGGTGGCCGGTTACCGCTTCACCCCGGTGCTCGACCTCGCCTACCTCGCGCACGCCCTGGTGATGGCCCAGCGCGAGTTCGAGGCCCGGGCGGTGTTCACCGCGATGGGCCCCTACGCCTCGCGCATGCCCTGGAGCGCCTTCGGGGACCCCGTCGAGCAGCTCTCCCGGGCCCGGCGCGCCTGCGGCCTGCCCGTCCCGGGGCCGGGCTGATCCGCCCGCTCTCCTCGCCCCTTCCTGTCCGCTCCCCGTCCCCTCCTTGTCCCCATCGAGAGAAAGGCCGATCCGTGTCGGAACGGATGTCTACTTCCCGGACGCGCGCCCGGGCCGCGGACGCCGTCGTACTCGACGACGACGCCACGCTGCACGCGATGGGTTATCCGCGCAAACTCACCCGGCGCTTCAAAGCGTTCGACAATTTCGCCATCTCGTTCACCATCATCAATATCCTCTCGGGAATCTTCTCGTCCTTCGGATTCGGTATGAACGCGGGCGGCCCGCGGATTCTCGTGTTCGGCTGGATCGGCGTCTCGGTGATGGTCCTGCTCATCGGGGCGGCCATGGCGGAGGTCGCCTCCGCCTATCCCACGAGCGGCGCCCTGTATTTCTCCGCCGGTAAACTCGCCAAGCGGCACAAGGGCGCCTGGTCCTGGTTCACGGGCTGGCTGAACTTCGTGGGCCAGATCGGCGGTACGGCCGCCACCGGATACGCCGCGGCCACCTTCATCCAGGTGTTCGTGGAGCTCCAGTGGCCGTCCTACCACCCGACCGCACACCAGACGGTGCTGATCACGGCCCTGATCATCGTCCTGCAGGGGCTCGCCAACACCTTCACCGTCCAGCTCGTCGCCCTGCTGAACCGCATTTCCGTATGGTGGCTGCTGATCGGACTGGTCGTGATCGTGGGCGCCCTCGTCGTGATGCCCGACCATCATCAGTCCGCGTCCTTTGTCACGCATTTCGAGAACAACACCGGCTTCACCAGCGGGCTTTACGGCGGCATGCTCGGCCTGCTGGTCACCAGCTGGACCTTCACCGGGTTCGACGGCAGCTTCCACATGTCCGAGGAAACCGTCCAGGCGACGGTCAGCGCCCCGAAGGGGATCACCCGGGCCATCGGCTATTCGGCGATCGCCGGACTGGTGCTGATGCTGGCATTGGTCTACAGCATCGGCGACTACGACAAGGTAGCCGGCGCGGCCGCTCCGCCCGTCCAGATCCTCCTCGACGGCCTCGGGCTGCGCACCGCCAAGGTGATGCTGCTCATCGTCATCGGCGCGATGCTCTTCTGCGGTCTGGCCAACCTCACCAGCAACACCCGGCAGATCTTCGCCTTCTCCCGGGACGGCGCCATGCCCGGCTCCCGCTGGTGGCACTCGGTCTCACTGCGCACCCGTACGCCGGTGAAGGCGGTGTGGCTCGCGGTCGGCTGCTCGCTGGCGCTGGTGGTGCCGGGCTGGTGGTCGCACACGGCGTTCACCGCGATCGTCAGCGTCAACGTGGTCGGCCTCTTCCTCGCCTACGCCGTGCCGATCTTCCTGCGGCTGCGGCTCGGGGACTCCTTCCAGCCCGGCCCCTGGCACCTGGGCCGCTGGGGCAGGCCGATCGGCTGGCTCGCGGTGGTGTGGATCCTGCTCAGCAGCGTGCTGTTCATGCTCCCGCAGGCCTCGCCGATCACCGTCGACTCCTTCAACTACGCCCCGATCGCGCTCGCCGTCGTCCTGCTGATCGCCACGGTGTGGTGGTTCGCCACGGCCCGCCGCCGCTTCCAGGGGCCGGTGAGCTACGGACGGCCCGACGAGGTCGCCGCGATGGACCTGGTCTGACCCCTCGCGCGCCCGGGCGGCCGTCCGCCCGGGTCCGCGGGCGGGCACACCCCGGGCGCCCGCCGCCGGTGGCCGAGACCAATATTCCTGGCGCGGCATGCGTCGAAGTGCTGGCAGCGCGATTCCGCCTGCTCCATAGTTACCGCACCGGACCAGCCCGACTCGGACACCCTGGGGGTCGTCGCGCCCATGAGCAGAGCCGAACAGCCCTCCCGCAGAACCGTCCTGGCGGCGGCCGTCGCCGCGACGGTGGCCGGCAC
>NZ_JACBWZ010000888.1 GCF_013870595.1 Streptomyces sp. WELS2
GCGGACGGGGGCGCCGGCCCTGGCGGACGGGCGGTTCCGGGCCGGTTCGGTGACGAAGGTGGTCACCGCCGCGATCGTGCTGCAACTGGCCGCGGAGGGCCGGATCGACCTCGACGGCACCGTGCAGCGGTATCTGCCCGGCCTGCTCACCAAGGACTTCGAGCCCATCACCGTACGGCAGTTGCTGAACTACACCAGCGGCCTCAAGCCGGGGGCGTCCCTCGGTGACACGGTCGAGGAGGGCTACGCGCACCGCTTCGAGACGCTGACGCCCCGGCAGGTCGTCGCGGCGTCCGTCGCCCAGGGACCGGCGCACGCCCCGGGCGAGGCGCAGACCTACGGCAACATCCACTACACCGTGCTCGGCCTGCTCATCGAGAAGGTGACCGGCGACTCGTACGCCCACCAGGCGCAGGTGCGGATCTTCCGCCCGCTCGGCATGCGGCACAGCTCCTTCCCCGCCGCCGGGGACACCGGGATCCACGGGCCGCACAACCGGGGCTACGACTGGATCGACGGCAAGCTGGTCGATGTGACCGACTGGAACATGACCGACCGTTTCGCGGCCGGCGACCTCATCTCGACCACGGCCGACCTGGAGCGGTTCCTGGTCGCGCTGTTCCGCGGCCGGGTGGTGCCCGAGCCGCAGCTGAGCGAGATGTTCACCCTGCCCGACGTGCCCGACGCGCACTACGGCGCGGCGCTGGAGCGGATCGAGCTGAAGGGCAAGGTGGTCTGGGGCAAGGGCGGCTCGCGGCCGGGTTACACCACGGCGATCGCCGCGACCCGCGATCTGTCCCGCACCCTCGTCTACTCGGCGAACTCCACGGACGCCAAGGGCGACGGCCAGCAGGCCGCCGCCGAGCGCTTCGCGTTCCCCGCGTTCAACCGCTGACGGGCGCGGCGGCCGGGGGCGCGGGCGGGGTGCCGAGCGCCTCCAGCCGCTTGATCTTCTTGCGGACGACGTAGAGCGGGACGACGCCGAACACCCCGAAGGACATGTCGATCAGGCTCCACCAGAAGGGGATTCCGCGGACGGGTCCGCAGGCGAGGGCGAGCGGAACGACCCCGGCGCAGGCGATCATCCCGAACTCGATCACCCAGATGTTGCGGACCGGGTCGCGGTACGGGCCGTAGAACGCGACCGCGATGACGAGGTGGGCGAAGGCCAGCCAGTCGGTGCCGTACAGGACGAAGGGGTACTCGGCGTCGACGGTGTCCAGCGCCTCGCGCACCCGGACGATCCACGCCGTCGGGCCGGGCAGGTGCTCCGGTACGGACAGCGCGCGCAACGCGCTCTCGGTCCAGCGCAGTTCGTGCACCAGCGGGAAGGCGGTGGCCCCGCTGAGGACCAGGCACACGACGAAGAGGACCAACCAGGCGCGGATGCCCTTGAGCAGGGCGGCTCTGTCGCTCATGGCTGGAGCGTACGCCTGGAGTTGAACGCGTTCAAAACCGGTCCCAGTGCAGCACCCGGTCCCGGGGGATGCGGGGAGCCGGCCGGAAGTCGGTGCCGAGGGTGTAGGCGACGGGGATGAGCGCCGCCTGCATCACGTCGTCGTACGGGATGCCGAGCACCCGGGCCGACTCCCGCTCGTCCACCAGGTTCCCGGTGGTCCAGCAGGTGCCCAGGCCCCGGGCGCGGGCGGCGAGCATGAAGCTCCACACGGCCGGCAGGATGGAGCCCCAGGTGCCGGCCTGGCGCAGGACCGGGGCGTGGTCGGTACGGCCTTCCACGCACGGCACGACGAGCGCCGGGACCTCGTGCAGGTGCGCGTACAGGTGCGCGGTGCCGGAGTACACCCGGTCCATCCGGGCCACGGACGCCCGCCGCACGTCCCGCTCCGGCAGCGGTTCACTCGCGCCGGGCGTGGCCACCCCGGCCCGCCACACGTCGGCGAGGGCGGCCCGCTGCCCGGGGTCGGTGACGACGATGAAGTGCCAGCGCTGCCGGTTGCGTCCGCTCGGTGCCTGGACGGCCAGGTCCACGCACTCCTCCAGCAGCCGGCGCGGCACCGGACGGGTGAGGTCGAGTCGGTGGCGGACGGCGCGCGTGGTGGACAGCAGCTGGTCGGAAGAGAGATCGAGTGTCATGCGTTGACCCTGGCGGGCGGAGCCGGCCGGCGGCAACGCCCGGCTTCCACTGGGTGAAAACGCGGGCGCGGCGGACGGGGGCACGGATGGCGGAGAGCGTCGCGGGGCGGGTCTTCTCCGTGCTGGACGCGTTCGTGGACGCGCCGGTCACACTGCGCCTGACGGAGATCGCCCACCGCACGGGGCTGCCCGTGCCGACCGCGCTGCGCATGGTGCGGGAACTGGTGGCCTGGGGCGGGCTGGAGCGGGGCGCGGACGGCTCCTACCGCCTCGGCACCCGGATCCGTACGCTCGGCG
>NZ_JACBWZ010000889.1 GCF_013870595.1 Streptomyces sp. WELS2
CGATCATCGGCCACCGCGGAGCCAGCGGCTACCGGCCCGAGCACACCTTCGGCTCCTACGACCTGGCGCTCGACCTGGGCGCGGACGTGGTCGAGGCCGGCGACCTGGTGCCCACCAGGGACGGCCACCTGGTCTGCCGGCACGAGCCGGAGATCGGCGGCACCACCGACGTCGCCGCCCACCCGGAGTTCGCCGGCCGCAGGACCACCAAGGTGCTCGACGGCGTCCCCACGACCGGCTGGTTCACCGAGGACTTCACCCTCGCCGAGCTGAAGACGCTGCGCGCCGTCGAACGCGTCCCGGCCAACCGGCCGCACAACACCCTCTACAACGGCCGCTGGGAGATCCCCACCTTCGAAGAGGTCCTGAAGTGGCAGGACGAGCAGACCCGCAGGCGCGGCCGGCAGGTCTGGATCTACCCGGAGACCAAGCACCCCACCTACTTCCGCGAGCTCGGCCTCGGCCTGGAGGAGCGGGTGGCCAAGCTGCTGCGCAAGTACGGCAAGGACGGCCGGCACTCCCCGGTCATCCTCCAGTCCTTCGAACCGACCAGCATCCAGCGGCTGAACCGGCTGGTCGACAACCCCCTGGTCGTCCTGCTCTCCTCGGCGGACAGCCGGCCCTACGACTTCGTGGCGGCGAACGACCCGCGCACGGTCGCCGACCTCGTCACCCCCAAGGGCCTGCGGGAGATCGCCGGCTACGCGCAGGGCATCGGGCCCACCGTGGACCTGGTCATCCCGAAGAAGACGGACGGCACCCTGGCCGAACCCACCACCCTGGTCTCCGACGCGCACCGGGTGGGCCTGGTCGTGCACCCCTACACCCTGCGCAACGAGAACCCCTTCCTGCCCGCCGAGTACCGCAGGGGCAACGCCGCCGACGGCTACGGCGATGTCCTCGGCGCCTTCAGGAAGTACTTCGCGACCGGCATCGACGGCGTCTTCACCGACAACGCCGACACCGGACTGCTCGCCCGCGCCGACTTCCTGGCCGGCTGACCCCGTCAACCACCGCCCCGGCCGTCCCCCGTTCGGGGTGAGTGTGCGCCGCCCCGGCAACCCGCCGCCGGGGCGGCTCGTCGTTCCGCATATGACCGACGACCTGGTAGCCACCCTGCGCCCGCTGCTGGCCGCCGAGGCCTCCGCCGAGGCATATGCCTGCGGAAGCGAGCCGGGCGACCTGGAGCAGGCCGTCTGGCTCCGGCTGCTGGAGCACCTGGCCGGTGGGGCCGCCCGGGTGACCCGGTACTGCGAGGTCCTGCTGTCCGCCGGCGATGGTGCCTACGGCGCCGGACACGGGGAGGACGGGAACACCGGCAAGGGCGAGAAGGGCAAGAAGGCGAAAGAGGGGAAAGAGGGGAAAGAGGGGAAAGAGGAGAAAAAGGGTAAAGGCCAGGGCAAGGGGAGCGGTGCCGGGGCCGACCGTCCGGAGCCCGGACACGGCGGCGGGCGCCGCGACGGTGTCGTACCCACCCCCTCCGCCCACGCCCCGCACCCCGGCGGACCGGACCACCCGCGGTCGGCCTCCGCGCGGCCGGGCCCCGCGCCGAGCCTGGCGTACGCCGCCGGCTCCGCGCGCTGACCGCCCCCTCCGCACCCCGTGTGACCTGCGGTTTCACCAGAGCGAGAAAATTTTTCCGCGTCAGGTGTGACATTTTTGAAGCCCGTGACGCAGTACTGAGTGAGCCGACTGGTCATCGGCCATCGCACGGAGCCGGGGTTCCCCCCGTACCCAAGGCTCGTGCACCTGGCGCGGGCGGGACACGTTCCCCCGGTCCCGCCCGCGCCCCGCAGCCTCACGGGGCCCCGCGACTCACCGTGAGACGACGACCTTGTCGCCGACCTTCACCTGGGCGAACAGCCGCGCGATCGCCGCTTCGTCGCGCACGTTGACGCAGCCGTGCGAACCGCCCGCGTACCCGCGCGCCGCGAAGTCGGCGGAGTAGTGCACCGCCTGGCCGCCGCTGAAGAACATCGCGTACGGCATCGCGGTGTGGTAGAGCGTCGACACATGGTGCCGTGACTTCCAGTAGACCTTGAACACACCTTCCCGGGTGGGTGTGTACTGGGTGCCGAAGCGCACGGACAGCGTCTCGAGCGTGCGCCCGTCGATCATCCAGCGCAGGGTCCGGCTGGTCTTGTCGATGCACAGCACCCGGCCGGTCACGCAGCGCGCGTCGGGCGCGTCGGCCTGCCGACCGCCCACCGGGGGGTACAGCTCCGACCGCGTCGGCCGGTGCGTCATGGCGAGCAGCCGCTGCCAGGTGACGGTGTCCAGCCTGCCGGTCGCCGGCAGCCCGCGCTTGCCCTGGAAGCCGAGGACGGCCCGTACGGTGCGCGGGCCGTACGTCCCCGTCGGCGTGGCGGACAGCCAGCCCACCTGGCGCAG
>NZ_JACBWZ010000089.1 GCF_013870595.1 Streptomyces sp. WELS2
CACCACCCGCGCCGCCTCCGGCCCGTCCGCCGCACCGCGCACGAGCGGTGCCGCGCCCGCCCCGCCCGCCGCCCCGTCCGCCGGCACTCCGCACTCGGCGGCCAGCGAGACGACCGCCGCCGCCCCGGCCAGCGAGTGGAAGCCGCCGCCGCAGTCGGTCGCCGAGGGCAGCGCGCTCGTGCCCGGTACCGGCAGGAAGCCGATCTCGCCGGTGCCGCCGGAGGCGCCGCGGCGCAGGGTGCCGTCCAGGACGACGGCGGCACCGACGCCGTGCCCCAGCCAGAGCAGGACGAAGGTGTCCCGGTCGCGCGCGGCGCCCTCGCGCTGCTCGGCCAGGGCGGCCAGGTTGGTCTCGTTCTCGACGGTCACCCGGGCGCCGGGCAGCCGGTCCTGGAGGGCCGCGACCAGGCTGCGGTGCCAGGCGGGCAGCCCGGCGGAATCCCTGAGGTCGCCGGTGGCCGGGTCGATCAGTCCCGGCGCCCCGATGCCGACCGTGTGCAGCCGGTCCGCGCCGCCCTCCTTCACGGCCCGCTCCACCGCGGCCACCGCCTGCTCCACCGCGGGCCCGGTCCCCATGTCCCCGCCGATCGGCGCGGACGCCTCGGCGAGCACCCGTCCGAGCAGGTCGGAGACCAGGACGAGGACGCCTTCGGTGCGCACGTCGAGCGCGGCGAGGTGGGCGCGGCCGGCCACGATGCCGTAGAGGCGGGCGTTGGGGCCCCGGCGCTGCTCGCCGGACTCGCCGACCACCGTGATCAGGCCGGCGACCGTGAGCCGGTCCACCAGGTCGGCGACGGTCGGCCGGGACAGGCCGGTCAGCTGCTTCAGCTGTCCCGCCGTCAGCGGGCCTTCCTGCTGCAGCAGCCGCAGGGCCAGCCGGTCGTTGAGGGCCCGGGCGGTGCTGGGTGATGCGGGCATGTCGGGGATCCTCCCAGATCGCTGCGGACCGGACGGCCGTACGCCGCGCACGGCCGACGCCCTATCTATCAGGCAGGGTTCCTGATAATTTACGCGCCGGGTCGCCGCGAGGGTCGGCCGGGGAGGGACAGGAACATGGGTGACATGAGCCCGGCAGGTGACGAGGTCCGGCGCGCCCGGTACGCCGTGGCGGCCGTGTTCGCCGTGCACGGCTCGGTGACCGGGTCGTTCGCCACGCGGGTGCCCTGGATCCAGGAGCACGCCGGGCTGAGCGCCGGCCAACTGGGGTTCGCGCTGGCCTTCACCGCGTTCGGCGCGGCGTGCGCGATGCCGCTGGCGGGCCGGGTCACCCACCGCTTCGGCAGCCGTACGGCCCTGCGCGGGCTGCTGGCGATGTGGACGCTGGCCCTGGTGCTGCCGTCCCTCGCGCCGAACCTGGTCACCCTGTGCCTGGCGCTGTTCGCCTACGGCGCCTCCTCGGGCATGTCCGACGTCGCGATGAACGCGCTCGGCGTGGAGGTCGAGCGGCTCCTCGGCAGGTCGGTGATGTCCGGGCTGCACGGCATGTGGAGCGCGGGTGCCCTGACCGGCTCGGCGGCCGGCACCCTGGCCGCGCATCTCGGGGCGGACGCGCGGGTGCACTTCGCGCTGGCCTCGGCCGTCCTCACCGTGCTCGGCTGCGCGGTCTGCGCCTGGGTGCTGGACGTCCAGCCCGGCGAGGACGAGGAGCCGCCGCCGCGGTTCGCGCTGCCGCCGCGCTCGGCCCTGCTGATCGGCGCGGTCGGGTTCTGCGCGGTGTTCGCCGAGGGCGCGACCCTGGACTGGTCGGCGGTGTTCCTGCGGGACCGGCTGGACAGCTCCGCCGGGCTCGCCGCGTCCGCCACGACCGGCTCCATGCTGACCATGGCCGTGGCCCGGATCGCCGGGGACGCGGTGGTCAACCGCTTCGGCGCGGTGCGCACGGTGCGGGCCGGCGGGGTGCTGGCCGTGCTGGGCGGGCTGCTGATCGTGTTCGCGCGGCACCCGGCACCGGCGATGACCGGGTTCGCGCTGATGGGGCTCGGCATCGCGGTGGTCGTCCCGCTGTGCTTCGCGGCCGCCGGACACGCCGGGCCCCACCCGAGCCAGGCCATCGCGGGCGTGGCGACCGTCACCTACACCTCCGGGCTGATCGCGCCGAGCCTGATCGGCGGGGTCGCCCAGGCGACCAGCCTGATGGTGTCCTTCTGTGTGGTGACGGCGCTGGCCTGCGGTCTCGCCGTGTTCTCGGGCGTCCTGCGCTCCGCCGAACGCGGGGACCGCGCGCGGGCGGATGCGCCGACCGCCGCGGCGCCGAGCCCGCGGTCCTGACGCGATCGGGTGTGTGAACCGGGTTCACGTACCCGGCCGCATGGGCGGAGAACCGCCGCTTACCCGCACAATGGTTCGGACCGTCCTCATGTACGTAAGAAAGCGAAACCCCACCATGGACCTCGGCGTGCGCTGGAAACTGCACGGTGACGGGCGCACGCCCGCTCCCGGAGCGGTGGTACGCCCCGACGAACGGCTGTCCTGGCCCCGCACCGTGGGCCTGGGCGCCCAGCACGTGGTCGCGATGTTCGGCGCCTCCTTCGTCGCCCCCGTACTCATGGGCCTGGACCCCAACCTGGCGATCATGATGTCGGGCGTGGCCACCGTGATCTTCCTGCTCGCCACCCGCGGCCGGGTGCCGAGCTACCTCGGCTGCTCCCTGTCGTTCGTGGGCGTGGCCGCCGTCATCCGCGCCCAGGGCGGCACCAGCGCGACCGTGACCGGCGCGGTGCTCGTCGTCGGCGCGGTGCTGTTCCTGGTGGGCCTGGCCGTGCAGCGGTTCGGCGCGCGGATCATCCACGCCGCCATGCCGCCGATCGTGACCGGTGCCGTCGTCATGCTGATCGGCTTCAACCTGGCCCCGGTCACCGCGTCCACCTACTGGCCGCAGGACCAGTGGACCGCCCTGCTGGTGATGCTCTTCACCGGGCTGGCGGTCGTGTGCCTGCGCGGTTTCTGGTCGCGCATCGCCATCTTCCTGGGTCTGGTCTTCGGCTACGGCATCTCCTGGGCCTTCGACCGGATCTTCGGCAGGATCCACTCCGTGAGCCCGAGCGGCAAGGTAACCGACCACTGGCGCCTGGACCTCTCCGCCGTCTCCCACGCCGACTGGATCGGGCTGCCCCACCTGCACGGGCCGTCCTTCCAGTGGTCGGCCGTCCTGGTCGCCCTGCCCGTGGTCATCGCCCTGGTCGCGGAGAACGCGGGCCATGTCAAGGCGGTCGGCGAGATGACCGGCGACCCGCTGGACGACAAGCTCGGCACGGCGATCTCCGCCGACGGTGTCGCCTCGGTGCTCTCCACCGCCGTCGGCGGCCCGCCGAACACCACCTACTCGGAGAACATCGGCGTGATGGCCGCGACCCGCGTCTACTCCACCGCCGCCTACTGGGCCGCCGCCGGCTTCGCCCTGCTCTTCGGCGTCTGCCCGAAGTTCGGCGCGATCGTGGCGGCCATCCCGGGCGGGGTGCTCGGCGGCATCACCGTCATCCTCTACGGCATGATCGGCCTGCTCGGCGCCCAGATCTGGATCAACGCCAAGGTGGACCTGCGCAACCCGCTGAACCTGGTCCCGGCCGCCGCGGGCATCATCATCGGCGTCGGCAACGTCTCCATGAAGTTCACCGACACCTTCTCGCTCAGCGGCATCGCCCTCGGCACCCTGGTCGTCATCACCGGCTACCACGCCCTGCGCGCCTTCGCCCCGGCCCACCTGAAGACGCAGGAGCCCCTGCTGGACGAGGGCACGTCGACGTACGACACGGAGGCGGACGCGGAGACCGGCTCGCAGGCGGACACCCGGGCGCCGCACGCCAAGCCCTGACCGGCGCTCCCGCGCCGCGCCGTTCCCCCGTTCCGGGGAAGCACCGGGCCGGTCGGCACGCCGGCCGGCACCGGGCTGGGACCCTTCCGCCATGGCTTCCCCCATGGCGCGGCCCGCGGCACCCACCACCTCCGTCGACGCCGTCGTGGCCCGGATGCGCGCACTGGAGACGATCCTGCCCGCGTGGGACGGCGTCGCCGTGTTCAACCGCGTCTACCTCACCGTCACCGAGGAGGTCGGCCGGCGGCTGACCGCGGGCGAGTTCCCGGACCCATGGGCGGCGGGCACCCTGGACGTGCGGTTCGCCGAGCGCTATCTGGCGGCGGTCGAGGCGGCCGACGGGGACCGCCGCCCGCCCGCCTGCTGGCGGCCGCTGTTCCAGCTGCGCCGCCACCCCGGGGTACGGCCGCTCCAGTTCGCCCTGGCCGGCGTCAACGCGCACATCGGGCACGACCTGCCCCTGGCGGTGGTCGACACCTGCCGGGCGCTCGGCTGCGAACCGGCTGATCTGGAGGACGAGTTCGACCGGGTGGGCGAGCTGCTCGTGGCGCTGGAGGAACGCGTCCGCGAGGATCTGATGCCGGGCCCGGATCTGCTCCAGCTCGCCGACCCGCTCACCCATCTGCTGGGCTCGTGGAGCCTGGACCGGGCCCGGGACGCGGCCTGGGCGGCGGCCCGCGCCCTGTGGGCGCTGCGGCACTGCGCCCAGATCGCCGAGGAGTTCACCGAGCGGCTGGACGCGGCGGTCGGGTTCGCGGGCCGGATGCTGCTGACCCCGCTGCCCCGCTGAACGCGGCCGCGGGCCGGGGGTTGGCGAAGGCGCGGGCGGCCGGAATCCGGGTCCGGCCGCCCGCGCCTCGGTCCGTCTCCCGGGTCAGTCCTCGGGAAGCTCCACCGGGGCGATCTCGTCGTAGACGTCACCCGGGCCCGGGTTCGACGGGTCGGTCGTGCCGCCGAAGTGGTGCATCACGCCCCACACCGCGTTCAGCGCGGTCTGCACGGCGCCCTCGGCCCAGCCGGCCGTCCAGGAGATGTCGTCGCCGGCGAGGAAGATGCCCCGCTTGTCCTCGGGCAGCCGGTCCTGCATGAAGTGGGTGAACAGGCGCCGCTGGTAGCGGTAGTGGCCCGGCAGGTTGGCCTTGAACGCGCCCATGAAGTAGGGCTCGTTCTCCCAGGAGACCGTCACCGGGTTGCCGATGATGTGCTTGCGGATGTCGACCTTCGGGTAGATCTCGCCGAGCGACTTCAGCATGACCTCCATCCGCTCGTTCGCGGACAGCGGCAGCCACTTCAGGCTGTCGTCGCACCAGGTGTACGACAGGCAGATCACGGCGGGCTTGCCGGGGCCGTTGTCGAGCAGGTAGGTGCCGCGGGTCATGCGGTCGGTGAGCGTCATCGACATGACGTCCCGGCCGGTCTCCTCGTCCTTGTCCAGCCAGAACGGCCGGTCCACCGGCACGAAGAGCTTGCTGGACTCCATGTAGTGGGTGCGCTCGATCGCGGTCCAGTGGTCGATCGGGAACAGCGAGTCGTCGCAGGCGATCTTGGACAGCAGCATCCAGGACTGGGCGGTGAAGATCGCCGCCCGGTAGGTGCGGATGTCGCCGTTCGCGTCCGTCACGGTGATCCCGTTGCCCGCGGTGCGGTGCAGCCGGGTCACGGCCGGACGCGGCTCGCCGTCCACGTGCAGGGTCTTCAGCGAGGTGCCGTGCGGCCAGTGCACGATCTTCTCCGGCGCGCGCTCCCACAGGCGCAGCGGCAGCTGCTGGGAGCCGCCGACGATGCCGCGGTGGTGGTCGTCGGCCTCGGTGTAGACGACGCGCAGGATCTCCAGGATGGAGTTCGGGAAGTCGGTGTCCCAGCCGCCGGTGCCGAAGCCGACCTGGCCGAAGATCTCCCGGTGCCGGAAGGACTTGAACGCCTCGGAGTCGCACAGGAAGCCGTAGAAGGTCTGGTTGTCGAGCTTCTCGACCAGCTTCGCCCAGATCTCCCGGATGCGCGGCACGTCCCGCTCGCGCATCGCCCGGTTCATGTCGGAGAAGTCGGCGCCCTCCTCCAGGCACTTGTTCCAGGCCTCGGCGACGTCCCGGTACACCTGGGGCAGGTCGTCGATGGTGACGGCGTAGTGCGACTCGCCCTTGAGGTCGACCACGGTCGAGGGGGTGGCCTCGGCCAGCGGGTTCGGGAAGGGCCTGGTCTCCAGCCCGACCAGGTCGATGTAGTGCTGGAGGGCGGTGGAGGACGGCGGGAAGCGCATGGCGCCCATCTCGGCGGTCAGCGAGTCGTCGCAGCCCTCGAAGCCGACCGTGCGGAGCCGGCCGCCGATCTGGTCGGCCTCGTAGACGACGGGCTTGAGGCCCATCTTCATCAGCTCGTAGGCGGCGACGATGCCGGACAGGCCGCCGCCGATGACCGCGACCTCGGTGCCGTGCTCGGTCGCCGGGACCTGGCCGAGGCCCGCCGGGTGGGCGAGGAAGTCGTCGTAGGCGTAGGGGAAGTCCGGGCCGAACATGGTGATCGGCGGCTGCTGCTCGTCGGTGTGCTCGACGGCGTTGGGCACCGTGGACGTCATGGGGTACGGACTCCTTGCGTGGTGGAACGGGGTGAGGCTGTCGCGGCCGCTCGCGCGCAGCTTTCCTTCGCGGCTGGTCCGCGGCTCAGACCAGGGACCCGTACAGACCGGGGCGGCGGTCCGCCAGGTACGGGTTGTTCTCCCGGGAGGCGGCCAGGAAGGCGGGGTCGGCGTCGGCGACCACCAGCTGCTCGGCGCGGCCGGCACGGGTGCGGGCGACGCCGTCGGGACCGGCGAGGACGGAGAGGCCGACGAACTCGAACTCCCCTTCCGCACCGACCCGGTTGACGTAGGCGACGTACATCTGGTTCTCGAAGGCGCGCACCGGGATCATCGACTCGGCGACGAACTGGAAGGGGTGCATCTGCGCGGTCGGTACGACGAGGAGGTCGGTGCCGGCCAGGGCGTGGGCGCGGACGTTCTCCGGGAACTCGACGTCGTAGCAGATCAGCAGGCCCACGGTGAGGCCGTTCAGCTCGGCCTGGACGACCTGCCGCTCGCCCGGCGTGAAGTGGTCGCGCTCGAAGCAGCCGAAGAGGTGGGTCTTGCGGTAGTTGGCGAGCCGGGTGCCGTCGGCACCGATCAGCTGGGCGGAGTTGAAGACGGTGTCGCCGTCGCGCTCCGGGTAGCCGTAGACGAGGGCCAGGCCGTGCCGGGTGGCGATCTCGGCGACCGCGTCGGCGGATTCGCCGTCGGCGGGCTCGGCGAGGCGGGCGATGTCGTCGCCGATCGCGTACCCGGTGAGGAACATCTCCGGCGCGGCCAGCAGCCCGGCGCCCGCGGCGGCGGCGCGGCCCGCGGCCTCGTCGAGGACCTTGAGGTTCTCGGCGACCGAGCCGGGACGGCCGGAGCTCTGGAGCAGGGCGGTGCGCATGCGTCATCCTCACCGGAACGAAGGGGGTCGGGGTTCAGGAAGACGGTACGGGCGGCGCGCTCGGCCGGACAAGAAGGAGCCGTTGCGCGCGCGTGCGCAGTTCGTTGCACGAGAACGGGGTTCGGCGGCGATTCGTTGCGCGGGCCGGCGGGTGTCCCCGGAAAAGCAGTCGGGGCGCCCTGTCGTACGCCGGGTGCGGGCCGTATGGGCCACGCACCCGGCGACGACGAGGCGCCCCGGGCGGCCGTCCGCTCCTAACCCGGTGCCCCCGAGGAGAAGCGGCGCAGCAGGGGGGACAGGACCAGGACGGACTTGGTGCGTTCCACGAACGGCTCGCCCGCGATCCGCTCCAGGACCCGCTCGAAGTGCCGCATGTCGGAGGCGAAGACCTGGGCGATCGCGTCCGCGTCGCCGGTGACGGTCGACGCGGCCACGACCTCCTGGTACCGCTCCAGACCCCGCTGGATGGTCTCCGGGGAGGTGTTGCTCCGGCAGTAGATCTCGATGTACCCCTCGGTCTCCCAGCCGAGCGCCGCCGGGTCCACCCGGACGGTGAACCCGGTGATGGCTCCGGTGGCCCGCAACCGGTCCACGCGCCGCTTCACCGCGGGCGCGGACAGGCCGATCAGCTGCCCGATGTCCGCGTAGGAGCGGCGGGCGTCCTCGGCGAGGGCGTGCACGATGCGTTCGTCGAGATCGTTCAGCACAGGGGGTCGTTCACTTCTTCGGTTCGGTCACTTCACTGCCGTCACCGCGAGGTCGTCGTCGGTCGCGAGACGGGAACGGCGATAGCCGTACAGGAAGTAGAACACGAGCCCGGCGGCCATCCAGCATCCGAAGACGACCCAGGTCACGGTGTCGAGGCTGAACATGTTGTACGCGCAGAACAGGAAGCCCAGCACCGGCAGCAGCGGCCCGAACGGCACCTTGAAGGTCCGCTCCAGGTTGGGCCGCTTGTAGCGCAGCACGATGACCGCGATGTTGACCAGACCGAAGGCGAACAGGGTGCCGATGCTGGTGGCGTCGACGAGCTTGCCCAGCGGGATGAGGGCGGCGAGCGCACCGCAGAACAGGGAGACGATCACCGTGTTGAGGCGGGGGGCGCCGGTCTTGCGGTGGACCTTGCCGAGCGCCTTGGGCACCAGGCCGTCGCGGGACATCGCGAAGAGGATGCGGGTCTGGCCGTAGAGCACGGTGAGCACCACGCTCGCGATGGAGATGACCGCGCCGAGCGCCAGCATCGTGCCCCAGAAGGTCTGGCCGCTGACGTCGTTCATGATCGCGGCGAGGGAGGCCTCCGAGCCGTCGAACTTCTTCCAGTTCCAGGCGCCGACGGCGACACCGGCGACGAGCACGTACAGCGCGGTGACGATGATCAGCGACAGCATGATCGCCCGGGGCAGGTCCCGCTTGGGGTCCTTGGCCTCCTCACCGGCGGTGGAGGCGGCGTCGAAGCCGATGTACGAGAAGAACAGCGTGGCACCGGCGGCGCTGACGCCGCTCATGCCCAGCGGCATGAAGTCGGCGTAGTTGCCGGACTTGAAGCCCGTGATGCCGACCGCGCAGAACAGCACGAGGGCGACGATCTTCACGCACACCATGACCGTGTTGGCGCGGGCGGACTCGCGGGCGCCGCCGAGCAGGAAGACCATCGCCAGCAGGACGACGATCAGCGCGGGCAGGTTGATGACACCGCCCTCGCCGGGGGCCGAGGACAGCACGTTGGGGATGGTGACGCCGATGGTGCCGTCCAGCAGCTGGTTCAGGTACTCGCCCCAGCCGACGGCGACGGCGGCCACCGAGACGCCGTACTCCAGGATCAGGCACCAGCCGCAGACCCAGGCGACCAGCTCGCCCAGCGTTGCGTATGCGTACGAGTAGGAGGAGCCGGCGACCGGGATGCTGCCCGCCAGCTCGGCGTAGGACAGGGCCGAGAACAGCGCGGTGAGGCCGGCGATCACGAAGGACAGGGTGATCGCGGGGCCGGCCTCGGGGACGGCGTCGCCGAGGACGACGAAGATGCCGGTGCCGAGGGTGGCACCGATGCTGATCATGGTCAGCTGCCACAGCCCGAGGGAGCGCCGCAGCTGTCCTCCCTCGCCGTGGCCGCCCTCCGCGACCAGGCGTTCCACCGGCTTGCGTCGCATCAGGCGCGCGGCGACGCCCGGGGACGCGGGGGCGGCCGGTATCTGGTTCTGCGGGGGTGCGCCTTGGTCGAGCACGCGCTGGCTCCTTATCGCTGCCGGTGTGGTGCGGACGCGGACCGGCAGGAGAGCCGGCCCTCGTGGACGGGGACCGGTGGGCCTGCGAGGGCAGGAACCCACCGAGCGGGGTCCCCGCCACGCACGTACTAGCGCAGCACCCTATGAGGCGGGCCTTCACGGGCGTAATGCAGCAACCTTGCGCATCCCCGCAGAATCATTGCGTTCATCCGGCCCGGATGACAAATCGTTGCGCACGGGCTTTCGACCGTTGCGCGACGGCTCCGGAGAGCGCCTCTGCCCAGGTCGGCCGAGACGGCGACGGCCCCCGCCGTTCCCGGGTGGGGAACGACGGGGGCCGTCGTGCGGACGCGGAGGGGAGCGGGTCAGCTCCAGCTGGCGTGCAGCGGCTTGCCCTCGGCGTAGCCGGCCGCGCTCTGGACGCCGACGATCGCCTTCTCGGCGAACTCCTCCAGCGAGCCGGCACCGGCGTAGGTGCAGGAGGAGCGGACACCCGCGATGATCGAGTCGATCAGGTCCTCGACGCCCGGACGGGCCGGGTCGAGGAACATCCGGGAGGTCGAGATGCCCTCCTCGAACAGCGCCTTGCGGGCCCGGTCGTAGGCCGACTCCTCCGAGGTGCGGTTGCGCACGGCACGCGCGGAGGCCATGCCGAAGGACTCCTTGTAGGCACGGCCCTGGGCGTCGTGCTGGAGGTCGCCCGGCGACTCGTAGGTGCCGGCGAACCAGGAGCCGATCATCACGTTGGACGCGCCGGCCGCGAGGGCCATGGCGACGTCGCGCGGGTGGCGGACACCGCCGTCGGCCCACACGTGCTTGCCGTACTTCTTCGCCTCGGCGGCGCACTCCAGGACGGCGGAGAACTGCGGGCGGCCCACGCCGGTCATCATGCGGGTGGTGCACATGGCGCCCGGGCCGACACCGACCTTGATGATGTCGGCGCCCGCGTCGATCAGGTCCTTCACACCCTCGGCGGAGACGATGTTGCCCGCGACGATCGGCACCTTCGGGTCGAGGGCGCGCACCACCTGGACGGCGCTGATCATCGACTCCTGGTGGCCGTGCGCGGTGTCGATGACGAGCGTGTCCACGCCCGCGTCGAGCAGCTGCTTGGCCTTGCCCGCCACGTCGCCGTTGATGCCGACGGCGGCGGCGATCCGCAGCTTGCCGTCGGCGTCCACGGCCGGGGTGTACAGCGTGGCGCGCAGGGCGCCCTTGCGGGTGAGGATGCCGGCGAGCCTGCCGTCCTTGTCGACGGCCGGGGCGTAGCGGCGGTTGTGGTGGTCGAGGGTGTTGAAGGCCTCGCGCGGGTCGATGTCGGCGTCCAGCAGGAGCAGGTCCTTGGACATGACGACTTCGAGCTGGGTGAAGCGGTCGACGCCGGTCAGGTCGGCGTCGGTGACGACACCGACGGGCCGGTGGTTCTCGTCCACGACCACGCCGGCGTTGTGCGCGCGCTTGGGCAGCAGCGCCAGGGCGTCGGCGACGGTCTGGTGCGGGGCCAGCACGATCGGGGTGTCCAGCACCAGGTGCCGGCTCTTCACCCAGGAGATCACTTCGGTGACGACATCGATCGGGATGTCCTGCGGGATGACCACGAGCCCGCCGCGGCGGGCCACCGTCTCGGCCATGCGGCGGCCGGCGATGGCGGTCATGTTCGCGACGACGAGCGGGATGGTGGTGCCCGTCCCGTCCGGCGAGGCGAGGTCCACGCCCTGACGCGATCCCACCGCGGAGCGGCGCGGCACCATGAACACGTCGTCGTACGTCAGGTCGTACGCGGGCTGGATGTCATTGAGGAAACGCACGTGCTGCACATCCCAGTCGATCAGAGGTGACCCCCTGACAGGTGTGCCAGGGGGAAAGAGCACGTACTTCATTCTCCCATGGCGGGCCCTCCGTCCGCCCTGACAGAACATCCAGGGTCGCGGCCGGGCGGCTAGGAGGTTCCTCCAAGGGCGAGGGCGACGGTGAGGTGGGGGGTCCGGTCCGCGGCCTCGGTGAGGACCTCCTCGGCGGTCCGCCACTCCTCGGGCCGGGCCCCGGCGTACGGCCGCCAGCCCCGTACGACGATCAGCAGCCCGCGTTCCACGGCGCCCTCGGGCCAGACCGTGTGGTCGGACAGGGAGTCGGCCAGCGCGTCCCAGTTGCGGCCGAACCAGTCGGGCAGCGCCAGGGCCCGGACGGTGCGGTCCATCAGGCCCGCCTTGTCCGTGACGCCGTCGAGGTCGAGCACGGCCACGAGCGGGCCGGCCGGGTCTTGGCTCATCTCAGTACCGCCCGGAACGAGTCGTAGTGGTCGTCGGTGTAGTAGATCTCCCCGCCCCGCCCGGTGACCAGGCGGCGGGCGCCGCGGTCGCGGGAGCCGGGGGTCTTCACGGTGTACTCGTGGTAGTAGCCGCGCCGGTGTTTCGGCAGGTGCCCCTCGAAGTTCCCGAAGACGGCCCCGTCCTGGGCGTAGGGGAAGGGTCCGCCCCGGTCGATCAGGGCCAGGGTCCGGCGGGCCTCGGCGGGCAGCCGGGACGCGGGGACCGTGGCCATGCCGTGCGCCCAGGCGGGGGCGGACGGGGCCGGGGAGGCCGGCGGGGAGCCGCCGGAGCATCCCGTCAGCAGGACGGCGAGGCAGACCAGCAGACCGGCGAGGGCGCGGGGGACGAACCGTGGCGGCATGCGTCGATGCTGCCACGGCCGTCCCGCCCGGGCCCGCCGGGGGCCCGGTGTCAGATTCCGTCGGGGTCCTGGCGGCTCAGCGCGGGCTTGGGTGCCTGGCCCGCCGTCAGCAGGTGGTCGGCGGCCGAGGTGTCGGTCACGAGGCTGGTGACCAGCCCGGAGCGCAGCACCGCGTCGATCGCGGCGGCCTTGCGCTGCCCGCCCGCGATCGCCACCACCTCCGGGATGCGGCGCAGCTGGTCGGCCTTGACCGTGATACACCGCTCCCCCAGGTCCCGGCCGATCCGGCGCCCCTCGGCGTCGAAGAGGTGCGCGGACATCTCGGCGGCGACGCCGAGCGAGGCGTAGTGCGCGCGCTCCTCGTCGCTGAGCATGTCGTGCACGGTCGAGATGCCCGGCTCCCAGGAGCCGATGGAGACACAGGCGACCGTGACCTTGTCGAAGTACTCGAAGGCCCGGGCGATCCCGGTCTGGTTGCGCAGCGCCGCCGCGGTGGCCGCGTCCGGCAGCAGCATCGGCGCGTAGATGGGGTGCGCGTCGCCGCCGGAGACCTGGGCGGCCCGGCGGACGGCCTCCACCGAGCCCCGCTCGGCGGTCCCGGCGTCGTACACGCCCGTCAGCTGCACCACCGTGCACGGCGGCAGCCGGTCGAGCGCCGCCGCCATGTGGATGGTGGACCGGCCCCAGGCCAGCCCGAGCACGTCGCCCTCGTTGACGAGTTCGCCGAGCAGGTCGGCGGCGACCTCGCCGAGGTTCTCGGGGTCCGGGGTCTCCTCCGCCTCGGCCGGGGACTCGACCACGACGGCGTGCCTGAGGCCGTAGCGGGCGCGGAGCGCGTCGGAACGCTCGGCGTCCAGCTCGGCCGGCACACGGATCTCGATGCGTACGAGGTCCCGTTCGAGGGCGGTCTCCAGGACCCGGGCCACCTTGAAGCGGCTGACGCCGAACTCCTCCGCGATCTGGATCTTGGACTTGCCCTCGAGGTAGAAGCGGCGGGCCATGGCCGCCGCCTGCACCAGCTCAGCGGGTCCCATCCGCATGGCTGACCGGCCCGCCGACATACCCGACACGGCGATCTCCTCACTGCTGTTCACACTCTGGATTCGCCGTTCATCCTCGCAGATTCGGGGCGACTGATCCGCCCTGATGGGCGGCCTTCATTCAACCGTTCACTTCGCCGTGGCTCAGTGGTCGCATGCCCAGGACGCCTTGGCGGTGGCCGACTCCGCCTGGGCGCGCAGCGCGCGCACGGCCTCGGCCGGATCCTGCGCCCCGTACACGGCCGAGCCGGCGACGAACACGTCCGCTCCCGCGTCCGCGCACCGCTCGATGGTGGCGGCCGACACACCGCCGTCGACCTGGAGCCACAGCTCGAGACCGTGCTTCTTGATCAGCTCCCGGGTGCGGCGGATCTTGGGCAGCATGATGTCGAGGAACGCCTGGCCGCCGAAGCCCGGCTCGACCGTCATGATCAGCAGCATGTCGAGTTCCGGCAGCAGGTCCTCGAACGGCTCGATGGGCGTCGCGGGCTTCAGCGCCATGGACGCGCGGGCGCCCTTGGCGCGGATCTCCCGGGCGAGCCGCACCGGGGCGGCCGCCGCCTCCACGTGGAAGGTGACCGACGACGCCCCGGCCTCCACGTACTGCGGGGCCCACCGGTCGGGGTCCTCGATCATCAGATGGCAGTCCAGCGGGGTGTCCGTCGCCCGGGCCAGGGACTCCACCACCGGCACGCCGAGGGTGAGGTTCGGGACGAAGTGGTTGTCCATGACGTCGACATGGAGCCAGTCGGCGCCGCGGACCGCCTCGGCCTCGTCCGCGAGGCGGGCGAAGTCGGCGGACAGGATGCTGGGATTGATCTGCACGGACATGGCCCCAAGCCTATGCCCTGCCGGGAGGGGCGGGCCGGGCCCGGGGCCGTCTGCGCTACGCGGTCCTGCGGACCAGGGCCAGGTACATCGCGTCCGTGCCGTGCAGGTGGGGCCACAGCTGGATGTCGGGGCCCTCGCCGAGGCCGGGGAGGGCGGGCAGCAGGGGGCGGGCGTCGATCAGGTCGGTGCCGGGGCGCTCCTTGAGGACGTCGGCCACCACCGCCCGGGTCTCGGCCAGGTGCGGGGAGCAGGTGGCGTAGCCGACGACGCCGCCGACGCGTACCGAGTCCAGGGCGGTGCGCAGCAGGGCCCGCTGGAGCGGGGCGAAGGTGTCCAGGTGGTCGCCTGCTCGATGTCGTCCCAGGCGGTGGCGGCCTC
>NZ_JACBWZ010000890.1 GCF_013870595.1 Streptomyces sp. WELS2
CCGAGACCACCCGCCGCCCCGACTCCACCGCGGCGGTCACCGTCCCGTGGACCCGCAACGAGCGCGGCGCCCTCGCCGGTGTGAAGAGCACGTCGTACGCCGAGAACCTCGTGGCCCTCGACCGGGCCCGCCGACTCGGCGCCTCCGAGGCCCTGTTCGGCAACACGGCCGGACTGCTCTGCGAGGGCGCCGCGACGAACGTCTTCGTCGTCCTGGACGGCGAGATCCACACCCCGCCGGTCGCCTCCGGCTGTCTGCCCGGCATCACCCGCGCCCTGGTCGTCGAGTGGACGGGCGCCCGGGAGACCGACCTGCCGCTGGACGTCCTCCAGCGCGCCGACGAGGTCTTCCTGACCTCGTCGCTGCGGGACGTACAGGCCCTGCACCGCGTCGACGGCCGCCAACTGCCCGGCGCCGACGGCCCGGTGACCGCCGAGGTGATGCGTGTCTTCGACGAGCGGTCCGGGAGGGACCTGGACCCCTGAGCCGACGGCCGGACCGGCGACGGCGAGCCGGGATCCACCGGCGCCGGGGGCCGGGACCTGGGGCGAGGCCCCCGGGGTGGGAGCGGAAAACCGGCTGACTGTGCCGGCCGGCAGGGGTAGAACGTCTGTGATGACGACGACCCTGCGGCCGGCCGAGCCGCTCCGGCACAACCCCGACGGGACCCGCTCACGGCGCTACGCGGTGTGCGTGAACAGCCGTCCCGTCGGCGAGATCCACTTGGGCACCTCGCCGTCCTTCGGCGACTCCGTGGCCCGCATCGTCGACCTGCGGGTCGCCGAGCCCGACCGGCGGCGCGGGCGGGGCACCGTGGCGGCGCTGGCCGCGGAGGAGGTGGCCCGGGGCTGGGGCTGCGCGCAGGTGGAGGCCCTGCTGCCCGTCGCGGCCGAGGCCGCCCTGAGCCTGTTCCGCACCCTGGGCTACACCGTGCGCAACCGCGGCATGGAGAAGCGCCTGGACGGCACCCCGCCCGCCCTGCCCCCGGGCAGCCGTGCGCGGCCCATGACGGGGGAGGAGTTCGACGCCTGGCTGGAGGCGGAGCGCGAGCAGCACGCGCGTATGTGGATCGAGCGCGGCATCCCGGAGGCCGCCGCCCGCGCCAAGTCCCGCGACGACCACGCACGGCTGCTGCCGCACGGCCTCGCGACCGACGGCATGCTCTTCAGCGTGCTGGAGCACGAGGACAGAGCGGTGGGCACCCTGTGGGTGGCACTCCAGGAGGGCAAGGCGTACGTGTTCGACGTGCAGACGTACCCGGCTTACCGGGGCCGGGGACACGGCCGTACGCTCATGCTCCTCGCGGAACAGCACGCGACCGGCTCCGGCCGCCCGGTCCTGGGCCTCAACGTCTTCGCGGGCAACACCCCCGCCGAGGCGCTGTACGCGTCACTCGGCTACGAAACGGTGACGTACTCCTTGAGCAAGCCGCTGCTGTAGGCGCCACGGCGGGCACCGGGCGGCCCGGCGGGCGCTCAGCCCTGTCCGGAGGCGCGGTCGGCCAGCAGGCGGTCCGCGATCTGCTCGATGCGTTCGCGCAGGCCCTCCTGGCTCTTTCCGCCGTCGAGGCGCTCGCCGCCGATGACGTACGTCGGCGTGCCGGTCACGCCGATGGCCTTGCCCTCGGCCTGGTCGGCGTCCACGACCAGGATGTGCCGGCCGTCGATCAACGCGGTGTCGAACTCCTCGGCGTCCAGCCCCAGTTCCCGAGCGACCTCGACCAGGAAGGGTTCCCCCCGACGGTCCAGCTCCGCCACCCGCTCCAGCACGGCCTCCACGTACGGCCAGCCCTTGCCCTGCTCCAGCGCCTCCTCGGCGGCCTGCGCGGCGGCGAAGGAGTGCTTGTGCTTCTCCAGGGGGAAGTGCCGCAGTCGCAGCTCCAGCCGGTCGCCGTAGCGGGCACGCAGGGCGCGTACGTCGTCCAGGGCCGTACGGCAGTCGGGGCACTGCAGCTCACACCAGACGTCGAGGACGAGGGCATCGGTGCGGGCGGGGGAGGAGTCGCTCATGCCCCACAGTCTTCCAGGCCGGGACCGGGCGGCCCAACCGGACCTCGGCGCGCGGGCGGGCCGAGGTCCGGGACTCCAGTAGGAGAGGACCCGGAGATGTCCCTGATGTCCGGCTGGAACATGGCCTCGCGGGGATCCGGCGGTGCACGATGGAAGCGACGACCGAGCCCGCCAGGAGGACCGGATGCTTGCCGAGACAGTCTGCTCCGCCGTTTCCGCGGCGGGCCTGGGTATCGCGGTGGTCACGGCCTACCGCAGGCGTTTCCTGGCGGCGGCCCGCCTCGCGGCCTACGCGCTCGTCCCGGTCGGACTGGTGATGACCGGCGTGGTCGGCTGGCTCGCCGACACCGCGCTGAGTCCCACCGCCTGGGCCGGCTTCGG
>NZ_JACBWZ010000891.1 GCF_013870595.1 Streptomyces sp. WELS2
CCGCTGCTGCGCCCACTGCGCTCCGCCGCCGACCGCGCCTCCTACGCGCTGACCGCCGAGGTCCGCCCGGTGCTGGCCCTGGTGGACCCGGCCGGGGTGACCGTGACGGCCGAGCCGCGCGGCGTGCGGATCCTGCGCGACCCGGAGCTGGCGGACCTGGCCCGCCTGGGCGGCGTGCTCAAACCGGCCGACGTGGAGGCACTGCACGGCATGGCACGGGACCGGAACGTCTGGCTGAGGGTCTGAGGGCCGGAAGGCTGAGGGCCGGAGGCCGGGGCGGGGTGAGCGTCGGGTCCGTTCACGGCAGCGGGGCGGCCGACCCCGGGTCCAGCAGGGGTGCCATCAGGTCGCCGTGGTCCGCCAGGCGCGGGGCGATGTCGTCGGCCCGGAACTCCAGCTGCGCGGGGCTGCGGCAGTCGGCGACCTCCTGCCAGGTCACCGGCGCGGACACCAGCGGGGCCGGGCGGGCGCGCACGGTGTAAGGGGTGGCCGTGGTCTTGCGGGCCGCGTTCTGGCTCCAGTCGACGAACACCTTTCCCGGTCTGAGGCTCTTCGTCATGCGGTGCACCACCAGCCGGGGCAGCGCCCGCTCGGCCTCCACCGCCAGCGCCTTCGCGTACTCGGACGTCCGCTCGGAGGAACTGCCGCGCACCGCAGCCAGCAGGTGCAGCCCCTTCGACCCGGCGGTCTTCGGGTACGCCTCGATCCCGTCCGCCGCGAGCCGCTCGCGCAGCCACAGGGCGACCTCGCAGCAGTGCACGATGTGCGCGGGCGGCCCCGGGTCGAGGTCGAAGACCAGCCGGTCCGCCTCCTCCGGGCGCCGCACCAGCCACTGGTGGGTGTGGAACTCGGCGACCAGGTTGGCCGCCCACACCAGGCTCGGCAGGTCCTGGACGACCACCATCCGGGCCGGGCTGTCCGGGGAGGAGCGGGGGACCTCGGCGGTGGTGACCCACTCGGGCGTACCCGGCGGCACGTTCTTGGTGAAGAACCGCTGGCCCCCGGGGCCGTCCGGATAGCGCAGGAAGGACACCGCCCGGTCGCGCAGGTGGGGCAGCAGGGCGGTGGCGGTGGTCGCGTAGTAGTGCAGCAGCTCCGCTTTGGTGAAGCCGGTCTCCGGATAGAGCACCTTCTCCAGGTTGCTGAGCGCGACCCGGCGCCCCTCCACCTCTGTGATAGGCGTCATAGGATGACAATCCCAGACAATCCGTAAAAAAAGGCAGTGGAAGGGTGCGGCACGTGCGATCGATATGGAACGGCGCGATCTCCTTCGGCCTGGTCAGCATCCCGATCAAGCTGGTGAACGCCACGGAGAGCCACGCGATCTCCTTCCGCCAGGTCCACACCGAGGACAACGGCCGCATCCGCTACCGCAAGGTGTGCGAACTGGAGGACCGCGAGGTCAGCCAGGCCGAGATCGGCAAGGCGTACGAGGACGCCGACGGCACGATGATCCCGATCAGCGACGAGGACCTCTCCCACCTGCCCATCCCCACCGCCCGCACCATCGAGATCGTGGCCTTCGTGCCGGCCGACCGGATCGACCCGCTCCAGATGGGCGCGGCGTACTACCTCGCGGCCGGCGGAGCCCAGGCCGCCAAGCCGTACACGCTGCTGCGCGAGGCCCTCAAGCGCAGCAACAAGGTCGCCATCGCCAAGTACGCGCTGCGCGGGCGGGAGCGGCTCGGCATGCTGCGGGTGGTCGGCGAGGCCATCGCCATGCACGGGCTGCTGTGGCCGGACGAGGTCCGGGCGCCGGAGGGCGTCGCGCCGGACGAGCACGTCACCATCCGCGACAAGGAACTGGACCTCGCGGACGCCCTGATGGACACCCTCGGCGAGGTCGACCTGGAGGATCTGCACGACGAGTACCGGGAGGCGCTGGAGGAGGTCATCGCCGCGAAGGCCTCCGGCGAGGCCCCGCCGGAGTCCCCGGCCCCCGCCGCCGGCGGCAAGGTGCTGGACCTGATGGCCGCCCTGGAGAACAGCGTCCGGGCGGTCCGCGAATCCCGGGGCGCACCGGAGGAGGAGGCGGAGGTCAGACAACTGCGCCGGGGCGCGTCGGCACCGAAGGAGACGGGCGCCAGGAAGTCCACGGCGACGGAGAAGGCCCCGGCCGCGAAGAAGTCCGCCCCCGCGCGCAAGTCGACGTCCAAGGCGGGGGAGGGGGCGGCGAAGAAGACGGCGACGGCGAAGAGCACGGCGACGGCGAAGAGCACGGCCGGGAAGAAGACGGCGGCGAAGAAGACGGCGTCCCGGAAGCGGACGGCGTGAGGGCTGCCGGTCGCCGCGACGCCCCGACGGCCATACGGCCAAGGGTCCCCGGCCCGCACAGCCGGCCAAGGGCTTCCGGCCCGCACAGCCGGTCAAGGGCACTCGCCCGCACCG
>NZ_JACBWZ010000892.1 GCF_013870595.1 Streptomyces sp. WELS2
CGCCACGACCAGACCGAGCCAGGTCAGGGCATCGCGGCGAAGCTGGGCGGCCCCGGCGCGCTGCGCCGCTATCTGCGGCCGGCAGTTCAGGCAGCGGAGGCGGTGGGGCTGGAGGTGACGGTCGCGGACCTGTCCGAGGTGCGCGGTGGCGCCGACGGGCTGTGGGTGGGCGGGGACCGCGTCGATGTGGTCTTCAACCAGTTCACCGGTTCCGTGGTGGCGGACACGGCGGCCCTCTCCGTGCTGCGCGCGGGGGTGCGGGCCCGGAGTGTGCGGCTGTTCGTGCCGGAAGCGGCGTGTCTGCTCAGCGCCAAACAGGTGCTGGCCTGGATGCACGAGGACCTGGACCTGTACACGCCCTCCGACCGGGCGCTGGTCCTGGGGCATGTGCCGTGGACGGCGTGGCTGGGCCCCGGGCAATCCGCCGAGCGGCGCCGGGACGTCCTGGCGCGCGCCGCGCGGGAGCGGGCCGGTCTCGTCGTCAAACCGTCGCGCGGCCACGGCGGTACGGGTTTCGTCGCCGGTGCCGAGGTCACCGCCGGGGACTGGGCGGACCTGCTGGCGCGGCGTTCCCGTGAGGAGACGCTGGTCCTCCAGCGCCGGATCGTGCCGGACACCACGTGGATGCACTTCCGGAGCGTCGACGGCGCTCGGGAAGCGGCCCGGGTGCCGTTCGTCGTCTCCCCGTTCCTGCCCGCCGGCCGGCCGGCGGGCGCCTACGTCCGTCACGCGAGCCCCGAGGCGGCTCCCGGTGCGCCGGTGAACACCGCGACGGGGGCGGTCTCCAACACGGTGCTGCTGCTCCCGGACCTGTGACTCCCCCCGGTGACGGGGATCTTGCCGGCCGGCCCCCTCTCCCGGCATAGTGAGTTTGAAAATCCAACTCACAGGGAGGGTGCCGGGATGCGCGAATCACATGTCACGGAGGGAGCCGGGCGGCCGAAACTGCCCGCGAAGCTCGCCGGCCATCCGTCCGTCCGGGCCGTCCTCGCTCGCCGGGAATCCGAGGCGACGGAGGGGCCGCCACCGGTGATCGACGCGGAGTGGCTGCGGGAGCTGTGTCTCGCCGCCGGTGCCGACGACGCCGCGGCGGTGAGTCTCGGTCACCCGGACCTCGCCGGGGAACGCGAGCACGCGCTGACCGCCCTGCCGGGCACCCGCACCCTCGTCTCGCTCGTGGTGCGGATGAACCGCGACAACTACCGCTCGCCCGCCCGCAGCGTGGCGAACCAGGAGTTCCACCAGGCCGACGAACAGATCAACCACGCCGCCCGGGCTGTCACCCGGGCCCTGCAGGACGCCGGCCACCGCGCGCTGAACCCGTCGGCCGGCTTCCCGCAGGAGATGGAGCGGTTTCCGGGCCGCCTCTGGGTGGTGGCGCACAAGACGGTCGCCGTGGCGGCGGGCCTCGGTGTGATGGGGCTGCACCGCAACGTCATCCACCCGAAGTTCGGCACCTTCGTCCTGCTGGCCACCGTGCTGGTGGACGCGGAGGTGAGCGCGTACGGGCAGCCGCTGGATCACAACCCCTGCATCGACTGCAAGCTGTGCGTCGCCGCCTGCCCCATAGGCGCCCTCACGAAGGACGGCGACTTCGACTTCCTTGCCTGCGCCACGCACAACTACCGGGAGTTCATGAGCGGGTTCACCGACTGGGTGCAGACGGTGGCGGACAGCGCGGACGCCGCCGACTTCCGCTCCCGCGTCACCGACCCCGAGAACGCGTCGATGTGGCAGAGCCTGGCGTTCAAGCCGAACTACAAGTCCGGCTACTGCGTGGCCGTCTGCCCCGCCGGGGAGGACGTCCTCGGCCCCTACCTCGACGACCGCAAGCGGTTCATGGACACGGTGCTGCGCCCGCTCCAGGACAAGACCGAGACCCTGTACGTCCTGCCGGACTCGGACGCGCGGCGGTACGCGGAACGCCGCTTCCCGCACAAGCCCGTCAAGGAGGTCACCGGCGGCTGGCGGCCCCGGCCGAAGGAGTCCTGACGATGCCTCGACCCTGGGAGCGGCCTTGCCGGGGGTGGGAAATGTCCCGGGGGAGGTGGTGTCAGGGCCACCATCCATACGCGCCCCAGCCGCATTCTCCGCCGCCGCGCCGCCCCGTAGCGTCCCCGGCATGACGCTCTCGACAAGATCCCTGCCGCTCGTGAAGGGGAGACGCGGCCTCGTGGTCTACCTCGCTGTCGCCTACCTCGGCATGTGGGCGGCCATGTCACCACTGCTGCTCGGCGGTTACCACCGCGCCGACGCGCGCGAGGAGACCGGCGCGCTCCAAGAGGTGTGCATCGCGGCCGCGATGCTCGCACCCGCCCTCGCCGCGATCCTCGTCGTCCGCCGGGTCGAGCGCGGCGGCCGGGTCCGGGACATACTCGCCCTGCG
>NZ_JACBWZ010000893.1 GCF_013870595.1 Streptomyces sp. WELS2
CGTCGGTCCGGGACCGGTGCTGTGGCGGGCGGCGGGGACGCCTCAGCGCCCGGCCGCCTCCAGGGTTTCCCGGACGCCCTCGACGAGGACCTCGGCGACGGCGTCCCTGCACTGGTCCAGGTAGAAGTGGCCGCCGGGGAAGACCCGGAGTTCGCACCCGGACCGGGTGAACTCCCCCCACCGGGCCACCTCGTCCGGCGCCGCGACGGGGTCGGTGTCACCGGCGAGCGCGGTGACGGGGATGTCCAGCGGTTCGCGGGGTGGATGGCGGTAGCCGGCGAGCGCGCGGTAGTCGGCCCGCAGGACGGGCAGAGCCAGCTCCCTGAGGTCGGGGTCGGCGAGCACGCCGGCCGGGGTCCCGCCGAGCCGGCGGACGGCGGCCAGGATCGCCGCGTCGTCGGGCAGCCGATCGTGCGGGCCGGGCCGCGTGGGCGCGCCGCGCCCGGACAGGAACAGCCTCAGCGGGGCGGGCGCCGACCACTCGTGCAGCACCCGGGCGGTCTCGTAGGCGACGAGCGCGCCCATGCTGTGTCCGAACAGGGCGTACGGCCGGCCGGTGTCCGGCCTGAGCGCGGCGGCGATCCGCCGGGCGAGCCCGGTGATGTCCTCGGCCGGCTGCTCCCGTCGGCGGTCCTGGCGCCCGGGGTACTGCACGGCCAGCGCGTCGAGCCGCGGTGACAGACACCGCAGCAGAGGGACGTACGAGGCGGCGGAACCGCCCGCGTGCGGGAAACAGATCAGGCGCACCGCGTGGGACTCCCCGGCCCCGAACCGCCTGAACCACAGACTGTCCATCGCTTCCCCCCTCACTCCCTCGAGTGGTGTCATCCCGGGAGCCGGTACGGCTCCTCGGCGCGGGCCCGGCGCAGGGCGCGGGCCCACCAGCCCAGGCGGTCGAACATCCGGCAGGCGGCGTCGTCACACTCCTCCCTGGCCAGCGGCAGCCCGTCCGGGCCGAAGCCGGACCAGTAGTTGTGGAAGCTGACCGTCTCGCGGACCGTCACGGCGTGGACATCGGCGAAGACCTGCCGTAGCTGCGCCACCGCGGCCAGACCGCTGGAGGCGCCCCCGTACGACACGAAGGCGACGGGCTTGGCGTGCCACTCCTCGTCGTACCAGTCGATCGCGTTCTTCAGCGCGGCGGGGAAGCTCTGGTTGTACTCGGGCGTGACCACGACGAAGGCGTCCGCGGCGGCCAGCCATGGCGCGAGGTCCTGGACCGCCCGTGGTTTGAGCGCGTCGCGGTCGACCGACATCACATCCGGCAGCCACGCCGTGGCCAGGTCGATGACGTCGACGTCGAAGTCATGGCGCCGGCGCGCCCGGGACGCCAGCCATTCCGCGACGACCGGCCCGAACCGGCCTTTTCTGACACTTCCGATGATGATCACCAGCTGCAGCCGATCCCCCTCGGCCATGCCGCCTCCCCCTGTGTCCGTGGCGCCCTGCGTCGTCCCCGGGCCCGCACCCAGCATCTCCAACGGCGCTTCGGGTTTGCTTCGGGCTGGATTCGGACATCCGCCCGCACCCCCTTCGGACCCGAGGACCGCAAAGAATCAGTCAATAGTCGGTCACTTCCGGGTTACTGTGATCACATGCGATTCGGGGTGCTGGGACCGCTGGAGTTGTGGAACGCCGAGGGCAGACTCGTGCGGGTGCCCGAGGTGAAGGTCCGGACACTCCTCGCCGCCCTCCTCGTGCACCACGGCGAGGTGGTGCCGGCGGGGCGGCTGATCGACGACCTGTGGGGGGAATCGGGCTACACGGTCCGGCCCGCCTCGTCCCTCCAGGCCAAGGTCTCGCAGCTGCGCCGCGCCCTCGACGGCGCCGAGCCGGGTGCCCGCTCCCTCGTGGCCCACCAGCCCCCGGGCTACAGCCTGGAGGTGCCCGCGGACGCCCTCGACAGCGGCCGCTTCCGCGACCTCGTGACGCGCGCCCGGCAGGCCGGGAACCCGGCCGAGAAGGCCGCCCTGCTGACCGAGGGCCTGGCCCTGTGGCGGGGCACGGCGTTCGCCGACTTCGCCGACCAGCCCTTCGCGCGGACCGCCGCGGCCGCGCTGGAGGAGGAACGGCTGGTGGCCGTCGAGGAGTACGCCGAGGCCCGGCTGGAGCTGGGCGAACACAGCGCGCTGGTCGGCGAACTCACCGTCTGGATCGAGAGGTTCCCGCTGCGGGAGGGCCTGCGCGCGGTGCACATGCGCGCCCTGTACCGGGCCGGGCGCCCCTCCGAGGCCCTGGACAGCTACACCGATCTGCGCCGCCGCCTCGACGAGGAGCTGGGGCTGCGCCCCGGTCCGGTGCTGGACGCCCTGCAACAGGCCGTGCTGCGCCACGACCCCGCCCTCGCGGCCCGGGCTCACGCCGAGGGCCCCGCACG
>NZ_JACBWZ010000894.1 GCF_013870595.1 Streptomyces sp. WELS2
GCGTTCTCGGGCATCGGGACCTCGCCCGGGTGGCCCTCACTCGCCGAGGGTCACCCGGATGCCCACCGTGCCGTCCGGGCCGCGCCGCAGCCTGCTGCCCAGCAGGGTGAGGCGGCCGACGACGCCGTACTTGCGGGCGATGAGGCTCCGGTAGCGGGCGGTGGTGCCGGCGCCGGTGATCTCGGCGGTGGCGGGCAGCTGGTCGCCGGTGGGGTTGCCGCGCCGGTCGCAGGGGCCGACGAGGACGTCGGGGCGGCGCCGGATCCGCTTGACCTTCCCGCTGTCGCCGGCGGTCCACACACCGAGGGTGTCCCCGTCCCGGACCACCCAGACCGGGGTGGCGACGGGGGTGCCGTTCCGGCGGTAGCTGGTCAGCAGCAGGTAGGGGCCGGCACCGAGCCGGGCGAGCCGTGTGGGATCCATGTGCGCAGTCTCCCGCCCGCCGGGCCCGGGGTCCAGACGGCGAAGATCGGCCGGGACGCTAGATTGCGTTCCGCACGGTGTATTCCCCGTCCGAGGTCCCCGTCTTCCAGGAGCTGACCCACGTGACCGACATCCCGGCAGCCGCCAACGGCGTGGCCGCCTCGCTGCGCGCCCGCATCAACACCGACCAGCCGCACACCGCCCGGATCTGGAACTACTGGCTCGGCGGCAAGGACCACTACGAGGTCGACCGGGAGGCCGGTGACCGGATCCGCCAACTGCACCCGGGCATCGGGGAGTACGCACGCGCCGACCGGCTCTTCCTGGGCCGCGCGGTGCGCCATCTGGCCGGCGAGGTGGGCATCCGGCAGTTCCTGGACATCGGTACCGGGCTTCCCACGGCCGACAACACGCACGAGGTGGCACAGCGCGTCGCGCCAAAGGCGCGGATCGTGTACGTGGACAACGACCCGCTGGTCCTCGCGCACGCGCGGGCCCTGCTGACCAGCACGCCCGAGGGCCGCACCGACTATCTGGACGAGGACCTGCGCAACGTCGACGCGATCGTGGAACACGCGTCGCGGACACTGGACTTCAGCGAGCCGGTGGCGCTGATACTGCTCGGCGTGGTCATCTTCCTCGGCGACGACGAGGATCCGTACGGTCTGGTACGGCAGTTGACGGACCGGTTGCCGTCGGGCAGCCATCTGGTGCTGTCCCACACCATCACCAGTCCGTCGATGCCGGACGTGGACGAGGCGGTGCGGTTCTGGAACGAGCACGGCACCCCGAAGCTCACCCAGCGCACGCCCGCCGAGGTCGCCCGGTTCTTCGACGGCCTCCAGCTGCTGGAGCCGGGAGTGGTGTCCTGTTCGCGGTGGCGGCCTCAGCCCGCGGACGGGCTCGGCGCTCGCGGCGGCCTGGGCGGTGGCTTTGGGTTTCGCGCCGGAATCGGTGGTGAGCGGCCGGTCGCCGGCGATGGCGGCGAAGAGGGAAGCGGCGCCGGGGCCGGCCACCACCCGGTCGGGGTCGGCCGGGTCGGGGGCGGTCTGCATGGTGGCGAAGGTGATCCGCCGGGCGGGCACCTTGTCAACGTCGGCGGCGAGCCCGATCAGCTTCTTGACGCTGCCCAGTCCGTCGTCCACCGTCAGCGCCTTGGTGGCGGCGTCGGCGAGCCGGTAGACCGCGGTGGGGTCGGTGAGCGTGCCCGCGCTCTTGAACTTGCGGATCATCGCACTGAGGAAGATGTGCTGCGAGACGGTGCGGCCGAGGTCGCTGCCGTCGCCGAAGCCGTGCCGGGAGCGCACGAACTCCAGGGCGGCGACGCCCTTGAGGGTGTGGGTGCCCCGGGACAGCTTCAGATGGGAGTAGGTGTCGTAGACGTCGTCGCCGACGCACACGGAGACGCCGCCGATCGCGTCGGACATCTTGACGACGCCGGAGAAGTCGAGCTTGACGAAGTGGTCGACGGGGATGCCGGTGAGCCGGTGGACGGTGGCCACCTGGCAGGCCGGCCCGTACCGCAGGGCGCTGTTGACCTGGCCGTAGTAGCCGGTCGTGGACCGGCCGGTCTCGCCGTCCCGGCAGGCCGGCACCCGGGTCATGGTGTCGCGGGGGATGCTCAGCACGGTGGCGTTGGAGCGGTCGGCGGAGATGTGCAGCACCATCTCCACGTCGGCGTTGCCGCCGGTCTGCACCCCGGTCCGGGAACAGCCGCCGCCGAGCCGGCAGTCCGTCGTGCTGGTCCGTCCGTCGGAGCCCATGACCAGGATGTTGAGGGGGGTGCGGCCGAAGGCGTCGGCCTTCTCGGTGCCGCCCTTGCCGTCCAGCGAGACGCTGTGGAGGTTGCCGTCCAGATGGCGGTAGAACAGCCAGCCCGCACCGGCGGTGATCACGACGATCAGGGACAGGGTGTATGTGCGAGGAGAGCAGGCCGAAGGCGAGCCAGCGCTT
>NZ_JACBWZ010000895.1 GCF_013870595.1 Streptomyces sp. WELS2
TCCGCCATCGTTGCCGCTCCTCAGTTGGCGCTGTGCGTCTGGAGGTGGCCGGCCGCCCTCGCGGACAGCGCGGCGACCCGGTCGACGGCCCCGGCGAGGGTCTGAGGCGGCAGCAGCCCCGGGCCCAGCGCGTGCGCGAAGTCCGCGAACGTCTCGGCCGTCGTGTAGCGGGGGGTGAAGCCCAGCGTCTCGCGCATCTGGCCGGTGTCCACCACCCGTCCGTGGGTGAGCAGCCGGATCTGCTCCGGTGAGAAGTCCGTCATACCGAGCGTACGCACCAGGGACCCGGCCCAGGTGACCGCGGGCAGCAGCAGCGGCACGGTGGGCCGCCCCAGCCGTCGGGAGCACTGCGACAGCAGCAGCACGCCGTCCCCGGCGATGTTGAAGGTGCCGCTGTTGAGGGTGGACCGGCGCGGCTCGTGGGAGGCGATCCGCAGCACCTCGACGACGTCGTCCTCGTGCACGAACTGCAGCCGCGGGTCGTAGCCGAACACGGTCGGCAGGACGGGCAGCGAGAAGTAGGAGGCGAGCGGGGTGTCCACGGTGGGGCCGAGGATGTTGGCGAACCGCAGCACGCACACGGCGACGTCCGGCCGCCGCCGCGCGAACCCGCGCACATACCCCTCCACCTCGACGGTGTCCTTGGCGAAACCGCCGCTGGGCAGCGACTTGGGCGGGGTCGTCTCGGTGAACACGGCCGGGTCGCGCGGCGCCGAGCCGTAGACGTTCGTGCTGGACTTCACCACCAGCCGGCGCACGGCCGGCGACTTCTGGCAGGCACCGAGCAGCTGCATGGTGCCGATGACGTTGGTCTCCTTGACCGTGGCCCGGCTGCCGCCGCCCAGCGCGGTGCCGGTCACGTCCAGGTGGACGACCGTGTCGGCGCCCGACTCGGCGAGCACGCGGGCGATGGTCGGCTGCCGGATGTCGGTCTGGACGAAGTCGGCCCCGCCCAGATGGTGCTCGGGCGGCACGGCGTCCACGCCGATCACCCGGTCCACCTCCGGGTCCCGCTGGATCCGCCGCACGAACCGGCCGCCCAGTTGCCGGGCCACTCCGGTGACGAGCACGACCCTTCCCAAGATCGCCGCCTCCCTCCCGCGTATCCGGTATCCCGCGTTCCCCGTGTGCGGCCAACCTAGCCGGTCGGCGGTGCGGTGGGAGGGCCCCAGGTGGGCGGGGGAACGGAATTTCCCCCGTCGGCACATGTCCGGAACATGCCTGTGGCCCCCCACCACTGCCGGTGGGGGGCCACAGGTGTCACGCTCTCGCGGCGTCGCTCACGGACACCCGCTTGCGCGGGGGACCGCTTACTTCTTGTTGCGACGCTGAACGCGCGTGCGCTTGAGCAGCTTGCGGTGCTTCTTCTTGGCCATCCGCTTGCGCCGCTTCTTGATAACAGAGCCCACGACTACCCTCGCTCACTTCTCATCACTCGGTTGTTTGGGCGCCATGGGCCCACACGACCTACGAGGGGCTAGCCTACCCAACCGAGCGCCGAGGTCGTAATCGAGGGGGTCCCCGCCGGTCACCCGGGGGTCGCCGTCAGGCCGTCTCCACCCCCACATAGCTGTCGCGGAGGTATTCGTGTACCGCTTGTTCCGGGACGCGGAAGGACCGCCCCACCCGGATCGCGGGCAGATGACCGCTGTGCACCAGGCGGTACACGGTCATCTTGGACACTCGCATCACCGAGGCGACTTCCGCCACGGTAAGGAACTGAACCTCGTTCAGAGGCCTCTCGCCAGCTGCAGCCATGACACACCTGAACCTTCCGCACTCGACGGCCACCGGCTTCCCCTTCCGGTGACTCTTCGTCGTTGCGTGCTCACTCCCCAGACTAGGGGCGGGTGATGCGAGTGGGGAAGAGGTGCACCCATCGGCGGCCTACTGTGACAGGCAGGCCCGATTGAGCACGTAGCGGGTCAGCGGCCGGTAGTGAGCAGACCGCACTGCGTCATCAACCGGAACGACGACGGCCACCCTTCCCTCGGCCTCGCCGACGAACGGCGCCGGATCGTCGGTGTCGGCCAGACCGATGGCCTCGAACCCCAGCTGACCTGCGCCGCAGACCCATCCGTGATCGCCGATCACCAGCTCGGGCAGCGGCCCGCCGGCCTGTGCGGCGGCCTCCAGCGCGACCCGAACCGGCAGGGGTGAGTGGCTGTGGGCACCCGGCTCACAACCGGGGCGCCCGCTCGCCGGTTCCCGCACCAGGGCAACCCCTCGTACGTAGTCGAGACGATGCGGACGTAGGCCGAACCGGGTCAATATGTCGACACAACGACCCTGCGCAGGGGTGAGGACCTCACATCCCGCCGTTGACAGCGCGTCCGCCAGACCGGCGTAGAAACCGAGCAGCCG
>NZ_JACBWZ010000896.1 GCF_013870595.1 Streptomyces sp. WELS2
TTCGACCTCAAGGCGGTGGACTACCTGCTCAAACCGCTGCGCAAGGAGCGCTTCGCCGAGGACCTCGCCGCCACCGGCTACGACGGCTGCTCCACCGCCTCCGCCCACGCCCTGGACGGCGGCGCAGCGGGCGTCGGGCGCACCCTGGACGCCCTGGACCGGGCCGGGATCCGGCACACCGGGACCGCCCGCAGCGAGACCGAGGCCCGCTCGGTCGTGCTCCACCGGGCCGGGGGAGCACGGGTCGCCCACCTGTCGTACACCTCCTCCACGGGCAACCCGCCGCCGGACGGCCGGCCCTGGGCGGTCAACCTGATCGACGCCGACCGGATCATCGCCGACGCCCGCGCCGCCCGGCGGGGCGGCGCCGACGTGGTCGTGGTCTCCGTGGACTGGGGCACCGAGGGCCAGGACGAACCCGACCGGCTCCAGCTCACCCTGGCCGGACGCCTCACCGCCTCGGCCACGGACGGCCGCCCGGACATCGACCTGATCCTCGGCACCTCCGCCCACGTCCCGCAGGCGTACGAGAAGGTCAACGGGACGTGGGTGGTCTACGGACTGGGCGACCAGATCGCCGGGCCGTTCCAGGACCCGCGGGGCGCCCAGGACCCGCGGGGCAACGAGTCCACGCTCGGCCGCTTCACCTTCGCCCCGCCGGACCGGCCGGGCGGGCCCTGGCGGGTGGTGCGGGCCGAGTTCGTCCCCCAGCTCTACGACCTCGACGCCGGCCGGGTGGTCGATCTGGGCCGGGCCATCGCGCAGGGCGCCGAGCTGGAGGGGGCCCGCGACCGGATCCGGGACGTGGTCCTCAGCCGCGGCGCGGGCCGGGACGGCCTGGTCATGGCGGAGTGATCAGTCGCCGGTCCGCCGGGTGGCCAGCACCGAACGCCGGTAGGAGTAGCCGAAGTAGACGACACAGCCGAGCGCGAACCACACCGCGAACCGCACCCAGGTCTGCCACTGCAGGAACGTGATCAGCCAGACGGAGAAGACCACCCCCAGCGCGGGCACGACCGGCATCCCCGGCGTGCGGAAGGTGCGCGGCAGGTCCGGCTGCCGGTAGCGCAGCACGATCACCGCCGCGCACACCACCACGAACGCCAGCAGGATGCCGATGTTGGTCAGCTCGGCCGCCTCGGCGATCGGGACGAAGCCGGCGATGGCCGCGGACGCCACCCCGACGATCCAGGTCACCCGGGTCGGCACGTGCCGCGTCGGGTGCGTCTTGGCGAACCAGGTGGGCAGCAGGCCGTCCCGGGACATCGAGTACCACACCCGGGTCACTCCCAGCATGAACGTGAACATCACCGTGAGGATGCCGATGATCGCCCCGACCGCGATCACATCGGCCAGCGCCCCGAGGCCGACCGACTTGAACGCCGTGGAGAAACCGCTCTCCTTGTCGATCTCCTTGTAGTTCTGCATGCCCGTCAGCACCAGACAGGCCGCCACGTACAGCACCATCGAGATGATCAGCGAGTAGACGATCGCCTTCGGCATGTGCCGCTGGGCGTCCTTGGACTCCTCGGCCGCCGTCGACATCGCGTCGTAGCCGAACACCGCGAAGAACACCGTGGCCGCCCCCGTGAACGCCCCGCCGATCCCGTACGGGAAGAACGGGTGGTAGTTGCCGGTGTCGATGTGGAACACGCCCACCCCGATCACCAGCAGCACCACCAGCACCTTCAGGGCGACCACGAACGTCTCGAACCGGGCCGCGCTGCGGATGCCCAGGTTCAGCAGCCAGGCGATGAGCAGACACAGCACGGCCGCGAACAGGTCCACCCGGTGCCCGGCGCCGGTACCGGGCGCGCCCAGCATCCACCGCGGCAGATCGGCGCCCATCGCCTTGACCAGGAAGCCGAAGTAGCCGGAGATGCCGATGGCCACCACGGACACGATCGCCGTGTACTCCAGCAGCAGGTCCCAGCCGATGAACCAGCCCGCGAACTCGCCGAGCACCGCGTACCCGTAGGTGTAGGCCGACCCCGCCTTCGGGATCATCCCGGCGAACTCGGCGTACGACAGCGCCGCGCACGCGCTCGCCACACCGGCGATGAGGAAGGACACCAGCACCGCGGGCCCGGCCGTGCCGTTGGCCACCGTGCCGGCCAGCGTGAACACGCCCGCCCCGATGATGCCGCCCACCCCGATCGCGGTGAGCTGCCAGAGCCCCAGCGACCTCTCCAGCCGGGTGCCCTCGCCGACCTCCGTCTCCTCGATGTGCTCGATGGGTTTGCGGCGCAGAATCCCCTGGCCCGGACGGAGCCTGCCCATGCGTCTCACCCCTTCGCCTGCGGCAACGGCTGACGGCGGATCATGATGTCTCAGCACCGCCGCCCAGGGAAGACGCCACG
>NZ_JACBWZ010000897.1 GCF_013870595.1 Streptomyces sp. WELS2
TCGAACAGCGGGGCGCTGGTCTTGTCGTCGGTGGGCACGCCGAGACTGCGGTGCCGGGTGGGCGTCGGGCGGGCGTGCCGCGAAGGACTCGGCGGTCAGATTCCGTGCGTCTGCAGCCATATCTCCAGCAAAGCCACTTGCCACAGTGCGTTCGCTCCGCGCCTGGTGCGGTGTCGGTCGGGGGCCGCCAGCAGTCCGGCGACGTAGGAGTCCTGGAAGACGCCGCGGCGCTTGGCCTCGGGTGCGCTCAGCGCCTCGCGCACCCGCTCCAGGACGGGTCCGGCCATGTGCGTGATCGCCGGGACCGGGAAGTAGCCCTTGGGACGGTCGACCACCTCGCGGGGCAGCAGTTTGCGGCCGACCTCCTTGAGGACGCCCTTGCCGCCGTCGGCCAGCTTCAGCTCCGGCGGGCAGGCCGCCGCCAGCTCGACCAGTTCGTGGTCCAGGAAGGGCACGCGGGCCTCCAGGCCCCAGTCCATCGTCATGTTGTCGACCCGCTTGACGGGGTCGTCGACCAGCATGACGTGGGTGTCCAGGCGCAGGGCGGCGTCGAGCGCCGTCTGCGCCCCCGGCACCGCCATGTGCTCCCGGACGAACCGGCCGGAGACGTCGTCCCGCGGCAGCATGTCCGGTCGCAGCATCGTGGCGAGGTCGGCGTGCGTCCGGTCGAAGTACGTCTCGGCGTACCTGCGCGGCTCCTCTTCGCGGGCCGCGGACGCCAGTCGCGGGTACCAGTGGTAGCCGGCGAAGACCTCGTCGGCGCCCTGCCCGCTCTGGACCACCTTGACGTTCCGCGACACCTGCTCGGACAGCAGGTGGAAGGCGACCACGTCGTGGCTCATCATGGGTTCGCTCATCGCCGCGACCGCCGCGTCCAGGGCCGTCGACACGCGCCGCGAGGGGACCGTGAACTTCTGGTGATCGGTGGCGAACTCCCTGGCCACCAGGTCGGAGTAGCGGAACTCGTCCCCTTCGTCGCCGCCCTCCGCCTCGAAGCCCACGCTGAACGTCGCCAGGTCCCGCTGCCCCTCGTCGGCCAGCAGGGCCACGATCAGGCTGGAGTCCAGTCCCCCGGACAGCAGGACACCGACCGGGACGTCGGCGACCATCCGGCGCCGTACGGCGGTGCGCAGGGCGTCCAGCACCGCGTCCCGCCACTCGTCGGCGCCCATGCCGGCGTGCTCGGGCCGGCGGGTGTACGACGGCTGCCAGTAGCGGTGTTCCCGGTAGGTGCCGTCCGGCTCGACGACCCGCACGGTGGCCGGGGGCAGCTTGCGCACCCCCGCCAGCACGGTCCGGGGGGCGGCCACGGTCGCGTGCCAGCTGAGGTACTGGTGCAGGGCGGCCGGGTCGAGGGAGGTGTCCACGCCGCCGGCCGCGAGCAGGGCGGGCAGCGAGGAGGCGAAGCGCAGCCGTCCCGGGGTCTGTGCCAGGTACAGGGGTTTGATGCCGAGCCGGTCGCGGCCCAGGACGAGACGGCCGGTGCGGTGCTCGACGAGGGCGAAGGCGAACATGCCGTGGAAGTGGTCCACGCAGGCGGTGCCCCACTGCCGGTAGGCCGCGAGGAGGACCTCGGTGTCGGAGGTGGACGCGAACCGGTGGCCGAGGGCGGTCAGTTCGGCGCGCAGCTCCTGGTAGTTGTAGATGCAGCCGTTGAAGACGCCGGTGATCTCCTGCCCGGTGTCGGTCAGCGGCTGCGCCCCGCGCTCGGAGAGGTCGATGATCTTCAGTCGGCGGTGTCCCAGCGCGACGGCGCCCCGTGACCACACCCCCTCACCGTCGGGTCCGCGGGCGGCGAGCCGGTCGTTCATCCGCTCGACGGCCGCCAGGTCGGGGCGGGTGCCGTCGAAGCGCATCTCTCCGCTCAGGCCGCACATCGGCAACGACCTCCCCACCGCGGGTACGGGTCGCACGGGGTGCGCGGCGGGCCGCCCGCCGGTATGTGGCCGGGACTGATCGACACGGTGGTGCTTCTCCTTTTCGACAAGAGCGGGTACGGGACGGGGCGAGTGCGGGGGTACGGGGATGCCGGGACGCCGCTCGTGTTCAGCGGCCGGCGATCCCGGCCCGGCCGGCCCCGGAGGGGCGGGCGACGGCTCGCCCGGGGGTGGTGAGGTTCCGTGCGGGAGCCGCGGGCCGGCGGCGCGGGTGGTCGTCGCCCCGGGTCTCCGCGATCGCCAGATCGGTGCAGGCGAGCAGGTCCTCCTGTTCGGCGGTGCGGCGCATGCGGTGGGCGGCGCTGCCGGTCGCGAGGGCGCGCTCCGCGAGCTCCCGGACCGTGGTCCAGTCCCCGGCGGCCTCGAGTGCCGGGCGCACCCGTGCCAGCAGGCGCCGTACGACCTGCGCCGCGGGTGC
>NZ_JACBWZ010000898.1 GCF_013870595.1 Streptomyces sp. WELS2
GTGAAGCGGGCGCAAACGGGCAGCATCGGGCCCGCGACAGACCTGGTCAGCGCCGCGCACCGGCGGTAGAACTTCCCCCATGGGCCCGAACGGGCAACTCCACAGGGAGGCGGGTGACGACATGGGCACGTGGACCGCGGAGGAACGCCGGCGCGAGATCGTGCGGGCCGCGCGCGCCACCGGCTCGGTGGACGTCACCGCCCTCGCCGCCGAACTCGGCGTGGCCAAGGAGACCATCCGGCGCGATCTGCGCGCGCTGGAGGACCACGGCCTCGTCCGCCGCACCCACGGCGGCGCCTATCCGGTGGAGAGTGCCGGCTTCGAGACGACGCTCGCCTTCCGCGCCACCAGCCGGGTGCCCGAGAAGCGCCGGATCGCCGCCGCGGCGGCCGGACTGCTCGGGGAGGCCGAGACGGTCTTCGTCGACGAGGGCTTCACCCCGCGGCTCATCGCCGAGGCGCTGCCCCGGGACCGGCCGCTGACCGTCGTGACCGCCTCCCTGCCGGTCGCGGGCGCCCTCGCGGAGGCCGACCAAGTGTCCGTGCTGCTGCTCGGCGGCCGGATCCGCCCGGGCACGCTGGCCACCGTCGACCACTGGACGACCAGGATGCTGGCCGGCTTCGTGATCGACCTCGCCTACATCGGGGCCAACGGCATATCCCGCGAGTACGGCCTGACCACCCCCGACCCGGCGGTCAGCGAGGTGAAGGCGCAGGCCGTCCGGGCGGCCCGCCGCACCGTCTTCGTGGGTGTGCACAGCAAGTTCGGCGCGGTCAGCTTCTGCCGGTTCGCGGAGGTCGGCGCGCTGGAGGCGATCGTGACCAGCACCCTCCTGCCGTCCGCCGAGGCCCACCGCTACTCCCTGCTGGGCCCCCAGGTCATCCGGGTCTGACCGCCTGCCCGCCCCGCCTGCTTCCCTGGCCGCAGCACCCTTTCGTACGCCCTTTATCTCCCTTTTCTTCCCTTCTATCCAGGAGCGATCCATGCGCACCCCGAGCCGACGGAGGCCGCGAGCGGCGCTCGCCGTGGCCGCCGGGACGCTGCTCGCCCCGCTGCTGTCCGGCTGCTGGGCCGGTGCGGGCGGGTCCGGTTCCGGCGGCGACGCCATCAACGTCCTGATGGTCAACAACCCGCAGATGACCGAGTTGCGGAAGCTGACCGCCGCCCACTTCACCCGGGACACCGGCATCAAGGTCAACTTCACGGTCCTGCCGGAGAACGACGTCCGCGACAAGATCAGCCAGGACTTCGCCAACCAGGCCGGCCAGTACGACGTCGCCACCCTGTCCAACTACGAGATACCGATCTACGCCCGCAACGGCTGGCTGCACGAGATGGACTCGTACGTGGCCAAGGACCCCGCCTACGACGAACCGGACGTCCTGCGGCCCCTGCGCAAGGCGCTCACCGGCGCCGACGGCAAGCTCTACGGGCAGCCCTTCTACGGCGAGTCGTCCTTCCTGATGTACCGCAAGGACGTGTTCGCGGCGAAGGGCCTGACGATGCCCGCCCGCCCCACCTGGCGGCAGGTCGCCGACCTGGCCGCGAAGGCGGACGGCGCCCGGCCCGGCATGCGGGGCATCTGCCTGCGCGGACTGCCCGGCTGGGGCGAGCTGACGGCACCCCTGACCACCGTCGTGAACACCTTCGGGGGCACCTGGTTCGACAAGGACTTCAAGGCCCGGCTCGACTCGCCCGCCTTCCGCGAGGCGACCGAGTTCTACGTCGGCCTGGTCCGCCGGCACGGCGAGTCCGGCGCCGCCCAGTCCGGCTTCGCCGAGTGCCTGAACAACATGACCCAGGGCAAGACCGCCATGTGGTACGACGCCACCTCCGCGGCCGGCCTGCTGGAGGCGAAGGGCTCGCCGGTGCGCGGCAAGCTCGGCTACGCCCCCGCGCCCGTGGAGCGCACCGCCTCCTCCGGCTGGCTCTACACCTGGGCCTGGGGCATCCAGCAGGCCTCCCGCAACCCGGACAAGGCCTGGAAGTTCGTCTCCTGGGCATCCGGCAAGGGCTACGAACGGCTGGTCGGCGAGACCAGCGGCTGGGCGAACGTCCCCGCGGGCAAACGGGCCTCGACGTACGCCGACGCCGACTACCGGGCGTCCGCCGCCGCCTTCCAGGACATGACCAGGAAGGCCATCGAGAGCAGCCGCCCGGACGACCCCGGCGTCCAGCCGCGCCCCGCGCCCGGCATCCAGTTCGTCGGCATCCCCGAGTTCACCGACCTGGGCACCAAGGTCTCCCAGGAGATCAGCGCGGCCATCGCCGGACGCCAGTCCGTCGCCTCGGCGCTGCGCAAGTCCCAGCGGCTCGCCGAACGGATCTCCGAGGAGTACGAGGGACGA
>NZ_JACBWZ010000899.1 GCF_013870595.1 Streptomyces sp. WELS2
CTCCCGGGCGGCCAGCTCCGCCACCCGGACCACGTAGGGGTGGGGACGGAAACGCGGGTAGCCCCAGGAGATGCGGCTCAGGGTGGCCGCGTCGTTCGACTCGTATCCGACGACCGACGCCACGTCGGGGATCGAGACGGACACCGAGTGCACGGAGCCGGGGACGGGCCGGCCGGCGGCGATGTGCCGCAGGCCGTCGGCCGGCCCGGTGGTGCCGGATACCGCCCGGCTCATGCGTCGAGGCCCACGAGCCGCTGCACGCCGTCCCAGTAGTCCTCCACCAGTCCGAGGAACTCGTAGGCGCCCGCCTCGAACTCGGCGCGGGTGGCGGGTGAGTGGACGTAGGGCGCGATGGCGTTGAAGACGGAGTTGCTGTGCCCCACCTCGACGTCGATGTGCAGCTGCCAGAAGTGGCGCAGGCCGTCGTCGTACCCCTGGTTGCGCAGCCCGTCGTTGATCTTCGACACCATGATGGACGACATGGTCTCGTCGGCGTACAGCGCGCCGAGGGCCTTGTGGATCGGCGACTCGGTGTACAGCACCCGGATGCCGTCGTTGAGCCGCTTGGTGACCTCCAGCGGCTCGTAGGCGTCGAGGTGCTCCTTGTCGATGCCGATCCGGGCGAGGAAGTCGGCGAAGAGGGTGGAGTGCGTGGGGTCGCCGCCGACCTCGTCCGCGACGTTCAGGATGATCTCCCGCAGGATCATCTCGTCCCGCGTCTTGACCGCCATTCCCGTGATGTAGAACGGGAGGTAGCGGAAGAAGTAGTAGCACTCGCTGTACATCAGGCGCTCCTGCTCGGGGGTGAGCGCCGTGGTGCGGTAGGCGTTCAGGTACGGGTGCTCGACGCCGCGGTGCGAGGCGATTTTCGCGAGCACGCCGTCCAGGTAGTCCTTGATCTCCGGGTCCTGTACGGCGATCCGCCGGCGGATTCCCGGCTCCACGTGGTCGAAGTGGTCGGCCAGCGGCTTGGTTTCCGGGGTGTTCAGGTCGGTCATGGTGATCCCTCGTCGCGGGGAGAAGCGGGGGAAAGCTCGGTGCCGGGCCCTTGCCGGGTCCCGGGTACGGTGGCCGGTCAGTCGTCCAGGGCGGCGGCCGCCGGCACGTCGGCGTCCTCCCACCAGCGGTCGTCGCCCTCCAGCTCGCGCCGCAGGTCCCGCTCGCCCGCCCAGGTCATGTTCAGGATGATGCGGGTGGTGTCCTCGCGCAGCGGAACCGTGCGGTGGAGCGTGGTGTCGGTGCGCAGGAAATACACGTCACCCGACTCGAAGTGGTACGTGTGGATGGGATTGTCGACGAGATACTGGTGGATCCCCGGATCGGACTTGTCCCACTCCGTGTGCGGTACGCACTGGAGCATGCCGCCGATGTCGATGGGCGGGGCCTGGAGCACCCAGATGAGGGCGAAGCTGAAATCGCCCCAGTGCCAGCCGTGCGTGTCCCCGCTCTTCTCCTGCCGGGTGATGAGGAATTCCTCGTCGGCCTTGGGGCAGGGGTGCAGTTTCTCGCCGGCTATGCGCTCCAGCGCGCCGATGAGTTCCGGATTCGCGTAGATCGAGGTGACCAGCCCGCTGTTGCCCGCGATCGTCTCGCTCTGCACCACGGACATCGAGCGGCGGGTGTATCCGGTGGTCTGAAGGCGGAGATCACGCCGTTCGGCGTATTTCTCCAGCAGCCGGTCCGCCTCCGCCCGCACGTTCTTGCGGACGTCTTCCCGAATCAGATCGGTGACGGTGACGATTCCGTACCGGTGGTAGTGATGCGCCATACGGCGGAGTGCGCTCTGCTCCAGGGGATTGACGACAGTGCTTTCCTGCCCATTGCTGCTCACGGTGATCTCCCATGCTCGGCTGGGGATTTCGTGCTCGGCGAAGTCGACGCGCGTCTGGGCCCGGTGAAGACTCCTGATGAGGCTAGATAGGGTCCAGAGCCTGATCAACGGGTCCGGAATCGGAAGGCGCGGTTTACGGCCAAGAGCATCCGCGGGAACAGAAACGATCAGAGAAAACGCAGGCCGGCGGACCGGCGGTGGTGACATGGACCACTCGGGGAATTCTCCCGGACCGCCGGCCGGTCCGCACAGTCGGCATCGCACGGGACTCGAGGGGCCGCTGTGACCGGGTTGATTGGCCCGATGCGTCCGGCCCCGTCTGCCCAGCACAGGGGCCCATATGCCGACGGCATGGGCCCATATGCCCAGGACACGGGACCGGCCCCGGCTAGCCCAGCGCGCGGCCCAGCACCCACACCACCGGGGCCGCCGCCGACAGCGGCAGGGCGACGCCCGCGGTGAAGTGCACGAAGCGGGACGGGTAGTCGTAGCTCGCCACCCGGTGGCCGATCAGCG
>NZ_JACBWZ010000009.1 GCF_013870595.1 Streptomyces sp. WELS2
CAGCCGGGCCGCGCGACCTCGTGCCGCCGACCGGCCGCGCGCTCGCGTCCGCGTTCCGGAAGCCATCACTGCATCCCCCCGATTTGCTCACAACTCGCTGGAACCAGGCCACTGAACAAGGCCCTTGAGGGCCCAGGTACCCTACCCGCTCCACGAGACCCGCTCCGTACCAGGCATAGTAGGGGCCGGGTCCGACAACGGAGGGCGGGGGAGCGTGGTCCCCGGGCGCGCTCCGCGTGAGTCACGGGGAGAAACAGGCACAGATGGCATCTCGGCGGGACCAACTCAACGCCTACACCTTCGCGAAGCGCCGCATGCTCGCGTCGTTCGTGCAGTCGTCACCGGATGCCTCCGACGAGGGAGCCCCCCGGCCGCTGCGCGCCATCCTGCCCGGCGCCATCGTCGGCGTGGTCGTGCTCGCCGCCTTCGGCGCCTGGGGAATGTTCAAACCGACGGCCCCGCAGGGCTGGGACGCCCCCGGACAGAAGGTGATCATCGCCAGCAAGTCCACCACCCGGTACGTCGTCCTGAAGACCAAGGACAAGGTCCAGCTCCACCCCGTCCTCAACATGGCGTCGGCCAAGCTCGTCCTCGACACCCAGAGCGACGTCGACGTGGTCACCGTCGACGAGTCGGTCCTCGACAACGGCAAGATCCCGCACGGCGTCACCATCGGCATCCCCTACGCCCCCGACCGGCTGCCCTCCGGCAAGGAGGCCGGCGCGGCCAAGGAATGGGCCGTGTGCGAGCGCCCGAGCGGCAGCGGCGGCTCCGTCCAGAAAGCCGCGTTCGTCCTGGCCGAACGGGACCAGGACAAGCTGAGGGGCGGCCGGCAGAAGCTGCGCGGCGGCGAACTCCTCTACGTCGCCACGCCCGACGGGAAGCAGTACGTGATCGACGCGCACGGCCGGGCCTACCCCGTGGACGCCGACGACCGCCTGCTCGTCCAGACCATCGTGGGCGCCGACCGCACCCCGCAGCGGGTGACCAAGGAGTGGATCGACACCCTGCACCCGGGCGACCCGATCAGCTTCCCGTCGGTCACCGGGGTGCCCGGCGCCGCCGCGAACGCCCCCGGCCAGCTGGACGCCCGGGCCAACCGCGTCGGCATGGTGCTGCGGGCCCCGGTCAACGGCCAGGAGCAGTACTTCGTCGTCCTGCCCGGCCGGGTCGCGCCCGTCTCCGACTTCGTCGCCCAGCTCCTGCTGGCCAGCACGGACCTGGTGAAGCTCGGCCAGGCCGGGCACCCCCTGGAGGTCAGCGCGGGCGCCATCACCCGGGGCGAGCCGTTCGCCGCCGAGCACACCTGGCCCACCGAGAAGCCCAGCGCCGTCAACAACCCGGCCACGGCCGACGGCAGCCGCAACACCGTCTGCACCATCCTCAACCACGTCGACCCCGACAACGGCGACACCACCCTGAGCACCTGGGCCGGCACCGACTTCCCCGCGGTGCTGCCCACCGGCTCCTCCAGCGCCTACGTCACCGCCGGCTCCGGCCAGCTCTACCGCCAGTTCCAGGGCCGGGAGACCAAGGCCGGCCCGGTCTTCCTGGTCACCGACACCGGCCTGCGCTACGCGCTCCAGTCCAACGACGACAGCGCCGGCGTGGACAAGGGCATCGGCGTCACCGACCAGCAGCGCAAGCAGCTCCAGCAGGAGGCCAAGCTCGCGCAGACCCGCCTCGGCTACGCCGACGTGAACCCCGCGCCCATCCCCGCGCCCTGGTCGAAGTTCCTGCCGACCGGCCCCCGCCTGTCCACCGCGGCCGCCCGCCAGCCGCAGGGCTCCTGAGGGGCGGGCCGATGACGTCCACGTTCCGCACCCGCGCGACCCCGGCCCGTACGACCCTCGTGGTGGCGGCCGCGGCGATGACCGCCACCCTCCTGACGGCACCCGCGGCCACGGCGGACTCCGCCTCCGACCAGTGCACGTTCGACAAGACCAACCACAAGTACGCCGGCACGCCCTGGGCCCTGCAACGCGTCAACCTGGACGAGCTGTGGACCCAGTCCAAGGGGAAGAACGTCAGGGTCGCCGTCATCGACACCGGCGTGGACACGGCCAACCCCCAGCTCGCACACGCCGTCGACGCGTCGCTGGGCGCCAACTTCCTGCCCACCAAGGACAAGAAGGGCCAGCCCCTCGACCGCGGCAACAGCAAGGGCACGACCGACACCGTCGGGCACGGCACCCGGGTGGCGGGCATCATCGCGGCCCGCCCCATGAAGGGCACGGGTTTCGTCGGCCTCGCCCCCGAGGCCACCATCATCCCGATCAAGCAGAACGACGCGGACGGCAACGGCACGGCCGACAAGCTCGCCCAGGCGATCCGGCACGCGATCCGGGTCAAGGCCGACGTCATCAACATCTCCCAGGACACCGCCAACGCCGCCTCCCCGGACCCCGACCTCCAGCGCTCGGTGAACGAGGCCCTGGCGGCCGGCATCGTCGTGGTCGCCTCGGCGGGCAACGACGGCCTGGGCGGCAACCGGAAGAAGACGTACCCGGCGTCGTACCCGGGAGTCCTCGCGGTGGCCGCGTCGGACCGCAACAACGAACGCGCGGCCTTCTCCCAGTCCGGTGACTTCGTCGGCGTGGCCGCCCCGGGCGTCGACATGATCTCCACCGTCCCGAAGGGCGGCCACTGCCCGGACAACGGCACGAGTTTCTCCGCGCCCTACGTGGCCGGCGTGGCCGCGCTGATCAAGGCCAAGCACCGCGACTGGACGCCCCGGCAGATCGTCGCCCAGATCGAGCAGACCGCCGAACGCTCCATCGCCGGCCACGACCCCCTGGTCGGCTGGGGCGTGGTGGACCCGGTCCGCGCCCTCACCGAGGACGACCACCCGATAGAGACCCCGCACCCCGACGCGGGCCTGACCCACGCGGAGGCACCCACCCCCGCCAAGCTCACCCTCGGCGAGACCCCACGCGAACGCACGGCCCGCATCGCGACCTACGTCGCCGTGGCCGTGGCGGTCCTGGTGGCGGGCCTGAGCGGCACGGCGGTGGCGGTACGCGACGCCCGCCGCAGGCGCCGCGGCCTCCGGGAAGGCACCTCATGGACGCGCTGAGCGAACTGAACGTACTGAGCCTCGTCCTGTCCGCCGTGCTGGTGGCCATGGCCTGCGTGAAGTCGGATTGGGTGCGCTCCTGGCGCGAGAGCATCAACCCCTCGGCACCCGACCTGCCCGACTCCGCCTTCGTCGCCGCCCGGGTCCTCTTCCTGAGCATGGCGGGCGTCGGCGTCTACCTGGCCGTTCAGGGCTTCGGCGTCTCCGACGACGGCTCCTGGAGCGACGGCGAACTGACCAGCGCGGTCCGGCAGACAACCGACGACCTCAACGGCTACACCTTCCAGGCCGACGACGCGGGCACCCCGCTCGCCTTTCCCGACTACGCCTCCCTGATCGAGGACAAGGTGCTCGAACACGGCGGCGGCGACGCCCCCGGCTACGGGGTCACGGTGGACCCGGCCGACACCAACACGCCCGCGAAGGCGTCCTTCACCATCACCGCCGACGGCACGGACACCGCCTTCTGCACCCACCTCACCCGCCACCGCTCCAAGAAGGACGACTACACCCCACCGGGCATCACAGGCGGCGAGGGAACCCTGACGTACCAGGGCTACCGGCTCACCGCGTCCCTGGAAGAGGGAGCGTGCTGACGCGGACCGCTCCCACACTCCACCCGAAAGAGCGAACGGGTAACGGCGCGGGGGCGGGTCGCCGGTAAGGGCCGGTGAAGTCGGGCCGGTCTCCCTGGGGATGTCCATGACGGCAAGGCCCTGGCATGCGGATGTCACTGCCTTCCCCCGTCCGCAAGCGGGCTCCCGCTTCCGCACCTGCTCAACAGCGCAAGAACAGCCCGCGACCGGCACGGCCGGACAGGAACACCTTCACCCCGCCACCTTCGTCGGCGCATCACACTTCGCCTGCCCGTGCGCGAACACCGCGGCGCTGCGCGCGAGCGAGATCAGCCCCTCACGCGTCTCGGCATCCCCGGCACCGCCGCGCTGCCTGAGCTCTACGACGACGCTCAGATGCTCACGGGGGCCTTTGTCCCGGCACGGGACGTAAACGGCGGCGATCTTCTCCGAAGCGATCGCCTTGTCGCCGGCCTGGAACGACGTCACGTCAGAGGGCGACGAGGCGTTCGCGACCACGTCCTTCACCCACGCATCGGCCTTGTCATAGCCGACCATCTCGGCCGTGGCCGCGAGCAGCATCCTCCCGCCACTGTTGACGAAGCAAGACGTCTCGTACGTGCGGTCGGCGTCATCGACGCGGCGATGCATGACCTGGTCGTCGAAGGAGTACGCGGACTCGCCGGGCAGGATCTTCCGCGACACATCAGCCGAATCCGACGGGGATCCCAAGGTCAGACAGCCGAGTCCTTGATCTCGCCATGCTCGTCAGCGAACGGGGGAGCGTCGCATGCGTAGGTCAGCCCGAGGACAAGTACCACCACACCTACGACGCCACCGGCGAGCGAAAGTAGCGGTCGATTACGCGTTGCCATGGGTGAGCAGGGCTCGGCACGCGTCACCTCTGCCCACGGCAGTTGCGTACTCCTTGATGAAGTCGTGCATCGATGACGCCTTCACGTTGTGCGTGATTCGTACAGTGGCCCAGACAGTGCTGTTCGCCGAGGCGCTGCCGGGACATTCGACGAGACTGACGGCTCCGGTCTTCGAGTAGATGGTGTGGTCCCCGTCTGCCCGGGTGTCGGTGGGTTCCACCCCGTAGGCGGACGAAGCGACATCACCGACGCTGGTGTTCGCGTCGCGCTTCTCGATGCTGCTGGAAAAGGCAACTTTCCCGTCCACCAGAATCCGGCAGCGTTTGACGTTCACCGACGATGTCGGCTGGGCGCCGACCTTCTCTCCGGGGGGCAGCAGTGGCTCCAGCAAAGAAGGGGCCATGCGGGTGCCGCAGACATTGCTCGGCACGGCGTACTCACGCGTGGGCGACGAGGACGAGCATGAGGTCGTCAACGCGAACAGCAGCCCTGCCCCCAGAAGAGCGACCACGGAGCGGACTCCGCGCCCGGAGATGTTGTGCATATCGCCTTCCAACGCAGTGAGTGGGAGAACCTTTACCCGGCCTCGGGTCAGTCCGGGATCTCGGTGTCCATGTCCTTGGCCATCGCGTGAATGTCGGTGCTGGCGTCGTTGAAGCCGGTGGCTGTACCTTCGCTGACCCAAGTGTCGATCTGGTCGGTGTAGTCGGCGTGGTGAGCCTTGGCCGCTTCGTGAGCCGCTTTGTAATTGATGTTGGTGGTCGAGTCCTTGATGGTTTCCCACCGAGTGGCGATGTCCTCGCCGGCCTCGGCACGGTACTGGCCGGAGTCGTCCTTGTAGAAGGCCTCCAGGACCATGGACGTCACGGTACCTGCCGCGCCGCCCACGCCCGCGCCGACCGCGGGGCTGGCGATGAAGCTCGTTCCCACGCCGACCCCCGTCCCGACGAACCCCGAGATGAAATTCTTCTTCTGGCTGACGGCGTAGTCGTAGTCGCTGTCTTTCTCGCCGTCGGGACCGAGAACGGCCTCCTGCCGCCCTTGGGCGAGCAGACCGCTGAACTCACCCGCCTTGCGCGAAATACTCGTGATGGTGTCGTGCGCATCGTGGGGATAGCGCTGGTCGGCGGGCAGGTCCGGGTTCAGGTGGTAATCCATCAGGCTCGCGGTGTACGCCTTCTCGCCGACGCTGAGCGCGGCGTAGCCCTCGGGATTCTGGCTGACCGTGACCAGGAACCGGGTCACGGCGCTGTGGTCGAGCTTGGCGTCCGTGCCGGCCAGCGGATACAGCAGGTCCCAACCGGACTTGCCGTCCTTGACGGTAGGACCGTCGGCCATGGCGCGGTGGATATCGGGCAGGTACTCGGAACCGATCTGGCCGAGACTGTCCGACATGTACGGGTGATCCTTCACGCGACTGGGGTCGTCCGAGACGGAATTGACGATCGCCCGCATCAGTTTCGCCTGATCGGCGGAGTGAGGAGGCGTGTCGTCGGTGGGAATCTCGCCCGCCGGATGCCCCGTAGTGGCCGCTTCCAGGGCCAGGGCGAGGTTGTTCTGGCCGGTGAAGAGGTCGTCCCCGTGGGAGTCCGACTCCGGGGGCCAGTCGCGCTCCTCGAACAGGTACTGGAAGTTGGACAAGGACACCTTGCCCTTCTTGCCGTTGCCGTCTGTGTCCCGTTCGAAGGGGTTGTCCGGGTCGTCCTTGGAGATGTACTGCTGGTTGAAGAAGTCGGTCGCTGCGTCAGGGCTGTTGGACAGGCCCTTGAGGTAGCCGGTGAGCGGGTCGTTGCCGCTGTCGTCGCCGATCCGGTTGAGCCACGAACTCGCACCCGACAGACGCCACATCAGGTTCTCGTGGTCGCCGTTGCCGGTGAGCTTCCGCTCCGTGGCCATCAGCTTGGTGCCGTAGTCCTTCAGGAACTGGTCGTCGTAGTCACCTGTTCGCATGAGGTTGCTCATGACCTGGAAGCCCATGGGGCCGCCGCCGCGCTCGCCGTGCAGCGGCTTGTCGCCGATGTCTATCATCTGGCGCTTCCACTCGGCCATGGCGGCGGAGTCGCTCTGCGTCGCGTGGGCCAGGGTCAGGCCCAGGTTCCGCTGAAGGTCGTCGAACTGGTCGAGGCGCTTTTGTCCCAGCTGGTAGTTGCCGCTGTGCGGATCGCTGATCCCGGTCCAGAATTCCAGGGTCTTCTGCGGTCCGAGATCGGTGGCGAAGCGCTCGGCGAACAGCGGATCGTTCGCGTACTTCTTCAAACCGTTGTTGATCTTGTCGAAGTCCTCGACCGACAGCTTGGACGGGTCCTTCTTCGCGAGCTTCGCCAGCTCGTCGGCCTCCTTGATGGCCTGCGCCGCCGTGTCCCGGTCCTTGTAGCTGACATCGGAGAAGCCCATCGTGCTCTGGTCGGCGATGGCCATCAGCACCGTCTTCGCCGAGTTGTCGCTCTCCGTGGCCTTGCTGAGGATGCCCTGGATCTCGTCGCGGAGGTCGTCGACGTCCTTCTGGTTGGTCGCGCTCTTGTTGCCGCTCGGGTCCGAGCCCCAGTCGGGCCGCGTGTTGCCCATGACGGTGAACTTGCCGCCGCCCGCGTCGACGACGGTCAGATTTTTCTTCTGGCCGCGCGAGACGGCGTCCGTCAGCTGCTGGTGGAACGTCTTCAGCTCGTCCCGGGTGTCCAGCAGGATCTTGTAGATGGTGGTGGCCTGCGTGTGGGCGTCGCCGAACTCGCCGGCCGTCTTCCCGATGAACTGCTTCGATACCTGGGCATTCACACCGGCCCAGTCGGCCGCGTTGGCGGCCTTGTGCAGACCGTCCTCGGCGTCCTTCTTCAGGTCGGCGAGGTGCTTCACCAGTGTCGACCAGTCGCTGACGGCGTCGTCGAGGAGCTTGAAGTTGGCGTGGTAGAGAGCGTTGAAGTCCATTGGTGCTCGTCCCAGGGATAGCGTGTCGTCGGTGTGATCGTCTGCGTCGTCAACAACCCGACGCCGCTACTCCTTCTTCTTGCCCTTGTCCTTGCCGTCGTCCCCGTAGTCGTTCTTCTTGCCCGGCGCCCCCACCCGCTCGTCGAACCCGTCGTCCAGGGCGTCGATGCTGCTCATCTGGCGCTGGATGTAGTGCTCGTCGTTCGCGTGTACGGCCTTGGTGGTCTGCATGTGGTTGGAGATCTGGGCACAGGCGTCCATCAGGGACTTCAGCTGCTCTTCCCAGCGGTTCGACACATGCTGGAGGCCGGCGCCGAGGGCGAAGCCCTGCTTGGTGAGGTCGCCGGCCGCGGAGTCGCTGCTCGGGGTCGCCACACGGGCCTTGTCCCACAGCTGGTCGTACAGGTGGTGAGCGGCGCTGCCGATCTTCTCCAGGTCCTTGTGACCGACCTTGAGGTCGCCGGTCTTGCTGGGGATGACGTAGGGGCCGTACGTGCCGCCGCCCCCGTCGACATGGTTGAGCTGCATGTGTGCCGACTGCCCCTGGGCAGCCTGTGCTTTGAGCTGCTCCCATTCGTCCCATGCCATGGAAGGCCCCTTCCCCCGTGGTTAGTCCGGTGCCGGCACAACCTAGCAACCAACGCCAGGGAAAATTTGCGCCATATCCGCCATGTGCGACCTGTCGGGCGTGAAAATTCGGCGGAGGGTGCTGCTCAGGAGTGTGGTTCGGGGATTGCGATGCCCGGAACCGGGTCACCCGGACGGCTTCGACCTCCGTGCGCATGTGAAGCTTCTGCGTAGAAAACGAAACCCTTCTGTCGTTATTGACCGTCTTGTCGGTATCCGGCGGCTCGTTAGTCGGTCACTTCGGGGCAGCTTCGCAACTGAACCGTCGCTTAGTTCAGTTGGCCGCCATTTCCGCAATGACTACAGTGGTCCCGCGACGGACCGGTGGTGCGGCCGGGTGCCGGCCCGGTCCGTCCAGCTCTGCCAACGGGGAAACGGGGAAGGGGTCGCGGTGGGCGACGGTGGCGGCTCGGGCATGAGGCGTGGTATCGATGCGCTTCAGGAGTTCAAGAACAAGCTCGACGGCGCGCTGAAGGACTTCGAGGGCGGGCAAGGAAGTCCGTCCCAGATCGCGCAGCAGAGGCTCAGCCGGTCATCGTTCGGCGGCACGAACGCCCGGTTCGACGAGGCGACCGACCTGCACACGGCCTACGAGACCGTGCACTCACGCCTCACCCACCTTTCGAAGACTCTGGGAATGCACATCGAGGCCCTGAAGCTCGCCTCGCACGCCGCGGATGCCACCTATGACGGGACCGAGGACGACGTCCACCGTCGGTTCTGGCAGATCCGTACGGAACTCGCCGCGCAGTACCAGGACGAGGTGGAGAAGAGCGCCGCCGGCAAGCAGGGGGCGGAAGGCAAGTCGACGGGGAAGACGGACCTCAAGTGAGCGACGACTGGAAGAAGCAACCGGAGTACAAGTCCGCTGCGCAGCAGGTCAACAAGGAGGTCGGCCAGCAGGTCAGCCCCATCACGACCGCGCAGGACATCCTGGCGAACATGCCGCTCTTCGGCGGTGTCCGGGTCAACCTCATCGGTTCCACGAACTTCGAGGACCACAAGCTCAACGACATGATCGACCTGGTCGAGCATGCCAATCCGGAGCACCTCGAAATGACCAGCAAGTCCCTGTTCGACGCCGGCAAGGACATCCGCAAGGCCGCGTCCGACCTGGAGCAGCACCTCAAGGTGGACTGGGAGGGCGAGGGTGCCGAGGCCTTCCACAAGTACACGCAGAAGCTCATCCACTACACCAACAGCCTTGCGGGATACGCCGACGCGGCCGGCACTCACCTCTCCGTAGCGGCCACAGGGCTCGCCTCCGCCCGCAGCTCCATGCCGCCCAGGGACACCCGTCCGGCGTCCGAGCAGAAGCTGCCCAGCGAGCTGCCCAAGGACAAGCAGGTCGACAGCAACCCGGACTACGTGACCGCGCTGAAGGTCGAGAAGAACCGGCAAGAGGCCATCAACCAGATGAACCGGCTGGCCTCGTACTACAAGGTCGCGGCGACAGACCTCAGCAAGGCGAAGGAACCGGAGCCGATCGAGCCCATTCCGAACGTAGGCGTGCCTACACGTTGGCGTGATGGGCAGAAGCGACGCTACGGTTCGGGGCCCGAAGGGTCGTCGGTATCGACGCCTACAGGTGCGGCCCGGGGCGATACTGGTCAGGGCTACGCCGGTCCGTCCACGTCGAACGGGACAACGGCCCACGGGCACGTGAACGTTCCCCCGGTCAAGGAAGTCCACGAGCCCGGTGCAACCTCCGGCCACGACGTCGGTACGGAGATCAACACCACGACCACCCTGCCCCCGCAGGTCCCCACCACTCCGTCGCCCAGCACTCCGACGCCCACTCTGCCGACGACCAGTGGTGGCGGACCGTTGCCGCCGCTGCCCACCGGGCCGATGGCGCCTCCCGTCGTGCCGACCGGTCGTACCCCCGGCTACGGGCCGGGTGGCCGGCCCCCGGTGACCGCGCAGGGACGGACCGGCCCCGCGGGTACCGGAACCGGCCGAGTGCCGCAGGGCCCGGCGGGCCAGTCGGGGCGTACCGTCTCCACCGGCCGTGTCCCGCAGGGACCAGCGGGTCAGGCGGGGCGTTCCGTACCGGGTAGCCGGGTGCCGCAGGGCCCGACGGGCCAGGCCGCTCGTGCGATGGGACGCGCCACGCCGGCGGGTCAGCCGGGTGCAAGGGGGCCCGTTCAGTCCGGACGCGCCCCGGTAGGCCGCCCTGTCACCGGCGGCACGCCGAGGACGACCGCCACCCCTGGGGGACGTCCGGGTGCAACCGGTCCCACCACCCCGGCGCGCAACGGCGTCGTGGGCGGCAAGCCCGTCACGGGCCGTACGTCCGGATCCACGGCCAATCCCCGTGTCCCGCGCGGCACGGTTGTCGGCGCCGAGGAACGGGCCTCCGCTACGCCGCGGAAGGAAGCCATCGGTCAGCGAGGGGTCGTCGGCGCCCCCAAGACGAAGCCGGAAACCGGCGTGAGTCAGGGGACACTCCGTTCGGCCGGCAACCTTGAGGGTGCCATCGGAGCGCCCCGCAGTTCGGCGAAGGGCTCGGAGTCCAGTGGCTCTGGGCTCGGGCGCGGTGCCGTGGGCAGCCGCCAGGGCTCGGGCGGCGAGGCCGGCCGCACCGGCGGGGCTGTCGAAAAGGAACGGCGCCGCCCGTCGCAGCAGGGGCACGATGTGCCGAAGACGAGCGACTGAACACGAGCGAGGACATACAACAGGCATGAAGCCAGGGACCGGCCGACGCGGCCTGAGCACGGCGCTCCTGACGAGGAGCAACGTACGGCGTCTGTCCGCCGTGTGTTCGGCACTCGGCGTGCTCGTCGTCACGTCGGCAACGCTTGCTCCAGAAGCTGCCGCCGTCGATATCCAGTCCAAGCAGTGGTACCTGGACTTCATGGGCGCTGACGACATCTGGAAGATCAGCACGGGCAAGGCGGTGAAGGTCGCCGTGATCGACAGTGGGGTCAATCCGGCGACTCCCTCCCTCAAGGGCCAGGTGCTGGTGGACGAGGTGCCCAAGTCCGTGTCCTACCACGTCACCCACGACAAGGCAGGGCACGGCACCTCCATGGCCGAGATCATCGCGGGCACAGGAGCCGGCGGCGGTATCAAGGGCCTTGCTCCAGACGCCAAAATCATTCCCTTCCGTGTTGATGGTGGGGAACTGGTGGGCGATGAAATCGGCAGGACACCCAGCGTGCGCGACGCGATCCGGGCAGCCGCCGACAGTGACGCAAAAATCATCAACATGTCCTTCGGTGCCGGAGACACCGCCGACGGCACGGATGCCGCCGTGAAATACGCGGTTTCCAAGGGAAAGTTGCTTTTCGCATCTGTCGGTAATGACGGCGATCAGGGGAACATGCCCTCCTATCCCGCCAAGTACCCAGGCGTCATCGGAGTATCCGCCCTTGACAAAACTGGAACCGTAGCCAAGTTCTCCACGTTCGGGAACTACGTGGACCTCTCGGCTCCGGGCCTGCATGTCCCTTCCTGGTGTGACGGTACGTTCACCGAGTACTGCGACACCGATGGCACCAGCCCCGCCTCCGCCATCGCCTCCGCGTCCGCCGCGCTGATCTGGTCCGCTCACCCGGAATGGACGGCCAATCAGGTCCTGCGGTCTCTCGTCGACACGGCCGCCCGTTCCTGGCCGAAGGACACGCCCAGCAGGTATCTCGGCTACGGCGGTGTCCGCCCTCGCCGGGTGCTCATCAACAAGAACATCGACCCCGGCCCGCCGGACGTCGATCCACTTGCCGCTCAGAACGGCACGTTGTCGGCGTCCCCGAGTCCCTCGGCCAAGGCCCCGTCCGGAAAGGCGACGGACAAGACCGACCCGGCCGGCGGCCCCACCTCAGCTGCCGCCGCGAAGGACACCGGTTCCGGCAGTGGCACCCGGACCTGGGTGATCGTCGGTGCCGTAGCCGCCGTACTGGTCATCGGAGGCGCCGGTTTCGCCGTGCTGCGCGCACGCCGTAACGCCTGAGCGGTCTCCCGTATACCTGCTCATTCGCCGAGTGAGCAGAGACCCGCTTGCCATCAGTGCTGACGCCCGTCATATGACGCAGCGCCCGGCAAGGTAGTTCACAGAGAAAGGCATGGAAATGGCGACGCAGCGCCAGAAGGTAAGTGACAAGGACATCATCGTCCTCGAAAAGGAGCTTCTGCACCGTTTCGAGGGCATCAAGGGTCAGCTGAAGGAACTGCAGGCCCTGATCGACAGCCTGGAAGGCAACTGGAAGGGCATCGGCGCCGGCGCGTTCAACGCCAAGCAGACCGAGATCAACGAGCGCATGGTGCGTATCGGCAACATCCTCGCCAAGTTCATCGAGGCGATGAGCACCACTCGGAAGATCAAGGACGGTACGGAGGACGAGGTCCGCTCGCAGGTCCAGAGCATCGACGTCAGCCTCGGTGGCTCGACTTCGGCCCTGTCCAGCTACTGATTCCCGCCAGGTCACCACTTCTCAGCAACGGAGCAATCATGGGCGTCAACAACAGCGGCGAGCTCGAGGTTTCCTACGGCAGTCTCGACGAGACCGCCACCCAGCTGGCCAACCACGCGCGGCGGCTCGAAGAGGGCCTCGAGGCCATCAAGCAGAAGGTCGCCGGCGTCGCCAGCATGTGGGAGGGCGAGGCCCACAACGCGTACACCGAGCAGCAGGCCGCCTGGGACCGCGAGGCCCAGGGCATCCACGAGGCCCTGGTCCAGATCGGCAAGGTCGTGCACGCGGCCGGCGGCGACTACCAGGGCGGCGACCGCAAGGCCGCCAGCTACTTCATGTAGGCCATACCGGCACAGTACGGACTGCCGCGGCAGGGCAAAGGGGTGGGCACGCACGGGAGGTGCCCACCCTCTGTCGTGCCGGCTGGACGAGCGCGATGAGCGAGGGTGAGTTCACGCAGCTCGGCGTCGGGTTGGCTTCTACGTCCTTGATCGCCATCCTCGACGCCCCTCGCCCGCCAGCCCTCGCGTCGGCCGCCCGTCGCGGCTGCGGCGCGACGCCCCCCAAACGAGCGACCGAACACGAGATCGCGCGTTGGATCCGACGCCTGCGTACGCTCCACGCGTCACATGGGCCCGAGCGGACGAGCCTCTGGCCGCCCTGCGTACCGGCATCGGCCGCCGCCAGGCCGGGATCCGAATCGCCTCGGAGCCGTTCCACCTCCGTTGAGTTCACCCGGGGCGGGCTGCCCACAACCAGCCGAGAGACTCGTCGTACCGCGGTACTGCCAGACCTTCGGCGTGGCTTGACGAGGGCCCCGTTGATCCCGGAATCCCTCCCCACAGCCCAGCGGGCCCGACAGCGTGCGACTGCACTCATGTAGGACGCGGAGGTGGAGCAGTCGAAGTACAGGGAGGCGGTCTTGGGCCCCGTAAGCGCTGCCTTCCCCGAACGCCCACCTCATGGGTCCTACCCGTCACATACTGTGTGACCAGTCGTTCGGTGCTTCGCGGGGCTCGCCACCGCCGGCGTCGGGCAAGTGGTCGAGATCGCGCTGTCGCTGCAAGGCGCATCAGTGAAGCCGGCCCTGAACGGTCCTCTGTGACGCGCTTCCGCAACACACCGGATCCCGGCAGTCATACAACTGCCGGGATCCCGGAGTGTGCTTCTGGTGCCGCAGACGGGAAGCGCCTCAGTACTCCACTTCCACCAACCCCGTCTGAACCAACGGCTTGCCCCGCTTGCGGGAGACGAAGACGCCGCGGCCCGGGGGCATCGGGCGGTGGCGGACGCCGCCGAGGATGTCGCCCTCGGCCGGGTCGCCGGCCAGGATCAGGCCCTGGGCGCCGAGTTCCTTCATGCGCTGCATGAACGGCTCGTACGAGGCCCGGCCCGCGCCCGCGGAGGAGCGGGCGATGATGAAGCGGACGCCGACGTCGCGGGCGAACGGCAGCATCTCCGTCAGTCCGCTGAGCGGGTTGCCGCTGGAGGTGGAGACCAGGTCGTAGTCGTCGATGACGACGAACACCTGCGGGCCCCGCCACCAGCTGCGGTCCCGCAGCTGCTGCGGGGTGACGTCCGCCGTCGGCGTGCGGCGCTGCATCAGGTCGGCCAGCGCCGCCATGTGGTGGTCCATCTGGCTGGACATCGGGATGTACTCGGCCAGGTGGGACGCGGGGGTCACGTCCAGCAGGGCGCGGCGGTTGTCGACGACGAAGAACTTCGCCTCGTCGCCGCCGTACCGCAGCGACAGCTGCCTGATCAGCAGCCGCAGCAGGTTGGACTTGCCGGACTCGCTCTCGCCGAAGACCAGGAAGAACGGGTCCTGGTCGAAGTCCACGAACACCGGCTCCAGGTTCTCCTCGTCCAGCGCGAACGCGACGCCCCGCCGCGGGAACCGGTCGCCCGGAGGCAGCTCGGCCGCGTCCAGCCGGCGCGGCAGCAGCCGTACCCTGGGGGCGCCCGGGGCCTGCCAGTGCCGTCCCACCTCGGTGGTCAGCGCGGCCGTGGCCTCGGCCAGGTCGGTGTCGGAGGTGAGGCCGTCGATCCGCGGCACCGCCGCCATGAAGTGCAGCTTCTGCGGGGACAGACCGCGCCCGGGAACTCCCGCGGGCACGTTCGCCGCCACCTTGCGGTCGATCTCCGAGTCCATGACGTCGCCCAGGCGCAGCTCCAGGCGGTTCATCAGGTGGTCCTTGAGGTTGGCGCGGACCTCCATCGAGCGGGACGCCGTGATGACGAGGTGGATGCCGTAGCCGAGGCCGCGCGCGGCGATGTCCAGGACCGCCGGCTCCAGGCCCTCGTAGTCCGTGCGGAAGTTGCCCCAGCCGTCGATGACCAGGAAGACGTCACCCCAGGGCTGGTCGGTGACCGAGATGTCGCCCCGGGCGCGCCGGGCGCGGTAGTCGGCGATGGAGGCGATGCCGGCCGTGCGGAAGTACTCCTCGCGGCGGGTCAGGACGCCGTACACCTCGGAGACCGTACGGCGCACCCGCTCCGGGTCCAGCCGGGAGGCGATCCCGCCGACGTGCGGCAGGCCGTCCACCGCGGCCATACCGCCGCCACCGAAGTCGAGGCCGTAGAACTGCACCTCGTGCGGGGTGTGGGTGAGCGCGAAGGCGCAGATCAGGGTGCGCAGCAGGGTGGACTTGCCGGACTGCGGGCCGCCGATGACCTGCATGTGGCCGGCCGCGCCCGAGAAGTCCAGCATGAGGCGGTCGCGGCGCTGCTCGTACGGCTTGTCGACCAGGCCGGCCGGGACCACCAGGCGGCCCGCGCCCTCGTAGTTCGGCTGGGTCAGGCCGCGGCCCGGCACCGCCGCCAGGCCAAGGGCATCCAGCGCGGGCGGGCTCTCCAGCGGCGGCAGCCACACCTGGTGGGCCGCCGGGCCCTGTGCCTCCAGCCGGCGCACGATCACGTCGAGCACGGTGTCGGCCAGCGCCTCGTCCACCTCGGGCTCGGACTCGGTGCGCTGCTGCGGGATCGCGGTGTACTGCACCGGCACCTCGGTGGCCGTGAACAGCACCGGGCGGCGGTCCACCGGGAGCCGCCCGCCGGACAGGGCCGTCTGCCGGCCCCCGGAGCGGTACACGCCCGAGACGTAGGCGGCCTTGAACCGGACCATCTCGTCCGTGCCGTACTTCAGGAAGCCGGAGCCGGGGACGTTCGGCAGTTCGTAGGCGTCGGGGACGCCGAGCGCGGCGCGGGACTCGGCCGCGGAGAAGGTGCGCAGACCGATCCGGTAGGACAGGTAGGTCTCCAGGCCGCGCAGCCGGCCCTCCTCCAGGCGCTGCGAGGCCAGCAGCAGGTGCACGCCCAGCGAACGGCCGATGCGGCCGATCTGCACGAACATCTCGATGAAGTCGGGTTTGGCGGTCAGCAGCTCGCTGAACTCGTCGATCACCAGCACCAGGGACGGGATCGGCTGGAGCGGGGCGCCGGCCGCGCGGGCCTTCTCGTAGTCGTGGATGTTGGCGTAGTTGCCCGCGTCGCGCAGCAGCTCCTGGCGGCGGTTCAGCTCGCCGCGGATGGAGTCGCCCATGCGGTCGACCAGGGTCAGGTCGTCGGCGAGGTTGGTGATGACCGCCGCCACGTGCGGCATCTGCGCCATGCCGGCGAAGGTCGCGCCGCCCTTGAAGTCGGCGAGGACGAAGTTCAGCGTCTCGGAGGAGTGGGTGACCGCGAGGCCCAGCACCAGGGTGCGCAGCAGCTCCGACTTGCCGGAACCGGTCGCGCCGACGCACAGGCCGTGCGGGCCCATGCCCTCCTGCGCGGCCTCCTTCAGGTCCAGCATCACGGGCCGGCCGTCCTCGCCGACACCGATCGGCACCCGCAGGCGTTCGGCGAGCGCGCGCGGGCGCCAGGTCCGCTTGGTGTCGACGGAGGCCGCGTCGCCGAGGCCGAGCAGGTCGGTGAACTCCAGGTTGGCGAGCAGCGGCTCGTCGTCGTCGCCGCCGGAGGCCATGCGCAGCGGCGCCAGCTGCCGGGCCAGCGCCTCGGCGGACTCGTAGGACAGCGCGTCCGGGCTGCCCTCGTACACCTCGCCGTGCCCGGACTCCAGGCGCAGCAGGCCGGGCTGGACGACGATGGACAGGTCCCCGCCCGCCGTGGTCAGCTCGCCCGGGACCACCTCCAGGACCGTGACGCCCTGCAGGCCCTCCGGGTTCGCCAGCACCGAGTCCGGCAGCAGGGACAGGTCGTCCAGGACGAGCACGATGTGCGGCTCGTCCAGCAGCGGCGCGGCGGCGGGGTGGAAGCGCGGCCGTCCGGTCAGCCGGGTGGCCAGCAGGTCCTCCAGCTCGCGCGGGTCGGAGCCGATCAGCCGGCGGGCACCGGCGCCGTCCACCGCGCCGGGCGCCTGGGCGTGCGGCAGCCACTTCACCCAGTCCCAGTGCGCCAGCGCCTCCCGGCCCGCGGCCACCGCGATGACCAGGTCCTGCGGGGAGTGCAGCGAGGCCAGGGAGCCGACCAGGGCGCGGGCCGAGGCCCGTACGGACTGCGCCTCGCCGCTGACCGTGACGTGGCAGAAGGCGCGCAGCGACACCGCCATGGGCAGGTCGCCGACGGTGCCGTGGGCGGCGAGGAAGCGCTGCATCGCGCCCGCGGTCAGCGGTTCCAGCTGCTCGACCGGCCCCGTCTCCGGGGCGATGAGCGGGGTCGCCAGCGGCTGCGCTCCCAGCCCGACGCGGACGTGCGCGAAGTCCTCGTCGCCGGGCCGCCGCTCCCACACCCGGCTGCCCTCGGCGACCAGCGCCCACAGCTGCTCGGGGGAGGGGTGCAGGTAGTACTGCGCGTCCCGCTGCTTTCGGGCCGTGGCCACGGCGGACCTGCGGGTCTGCGACAGATAGCTGAGGTAGTCGCGGCGCATGTCGGCCAGCTGGCCCTGCGAGCCGCGGCGGAAGCGGACCACCATCGCGACGGACATGGCCACCGTCGAGGCGATCATGATCATGCCCATGATCTTCATGAACGGCTGGCCGTTCGTGAAGAAGAAGACCACCGAGCCGCCCATGCCCAGCGTGGGCAGGAGCTGCATCAGCACGCTCTCCTGGTGCCCCCGCGGCAATTCGGGCGGTGGCTGGACAACGACCTCTTCCGTGGGCACTTCGGACGGAAGCGCCCTAGGGGGGCGCTTGACGACAATCTGGCTCACCGCTCACCAATTCCCTTGCCCGACCCAGGCTTTCCGCCCGCCGCCCCGTGTCCGGCGAGCGCAGGCCGCCGCGTGATCCTACTGAGTTCACGCGGGGCGGGTGGGCGGTAGGGTGCCGGATGTTCGCGTGAGCACACGCCGAACAGGCCGGACAAACCGGGGCCAACTCCTCGAGGAAGAGGCGGTGAGCCCCCGGAATCCCGTCCTGCGGCACCCGGGTCGCCGCGCACCGGGCAAACCGGCACGGGACCTTCACGACACAGCCGCACCACCACCACCGAGCACCGCACAAGCGCTTCATCACCAACCACCACTGAGGGGGAGCAGCAGGTGAGCATGACGGCCGCCGCCACCGGCGGACCCGGGACGGGAGCCCCTTCCGGGTCCGGCACCGGACTCGGCTTCTGCCGGGTCACCATCGTCGCGCCGGACAGCCGTATCGACGTGGCCCTGCCCGACGACGTCCCGGTCGCCGACCTCTACCCGGAGATCCTCCGGCTGTCCCAGCAGAGCCCCGAGGCCGGCGCCCCGGTCGGCTACCACCTCGTCCGCACCGACGGCACCGTGCTGGACAGCGCCCGGTCCTTCGCCGCCCAGCGCATCCTCGACGGCGAACTGCTCACCCTGCGCCCGTTCGCCGAGTCCCTGCCGCCGGCCGTCTTCGACGACGTCGCCGAGGCCGTGGCCTCCTCCGTCACCAAGCAGCACAAGCTGTGGAGCGGCGACCTGACCCGGGCCGCCGGGCTCGTCGGCGGCGGTGTGCTGCCCGCGCTGCTCGCGTTCGTCGCCTGGACCGCCGACCCGCGCCACGACATGCACGGCCTGGCCGGCATCCTCGCCGCCGTCACCGGCGTCCTGCTGGTCGTGCTCTCCGCCGTCCGCGCCCGCGTCTACGACGACCGCGGCTCGGCCGTCGCCCTCGGCCTCGGCGCGCTGCCCAACATCGGCGTCGCCGGCAGCGGACTGCTGCCGCTGAGCGCCGGCGAGGGCATCGGCAGACTCCAGTTCCTGCTGGCGTGCGCGGCCGTCCTCGTCGCCGCCCTCGTCCTCGCCCTGTGCTCACCCCACGGCGACGGCCCCTTCGTCGCCTTCGTCTTCGCCTCCGCGGTCGCCCTGGTCGCCGTCTTCATCGCGACCCTGACCGGCTGGGCCCCCCGGGAGACCGCCGCCCTGTGCGCCCCGGTCGCCGTCTGCGCCCTCGCCTTCCTGCCCGGCCTGTCCATGCGGTTCGCCCGGCTGCCGATCGGCTTCGAGAACCCCAGCGGCGGCGGCGCCCCCCGCCCCGCCTACGGCAACGAGCCCGCCGCCCAGGAGCCGGTGGACACCGAGCGCGTCGAGGCGCAGGCGCGGCGCGGCCACGAACTCCTCGTCGGCATGGTCGGCGGTTGCGCGCTGCTCGCCGTCGGTGCCACGGCCGTGCTCGGCTTCTCCGGCGACGTCTGGGCCCAGCTGCTCGCCCTCGCCACCGGCGTCGCCATGCTCATGCGGGCCGGCATGTTCCGCTACACCGCCCAGGTCGCCCCCGTGCTCGCCGCCGGCCTGACCTGCCTGGTCCTGCTCGGCCTCGGCCTCGCGCTCGACCCGCCGCAGCACATCATGCGCGCCGCGCTGGCCGGCGACCGCACCGACCTGGACATCCGCACCATCTGGCTGATCGCGGCCATCGCCCTGGCCACCGCCGTGGTCACGGCCCTCGGCCTGATCCTGCCGCGCGGCGGCCTGACCCCCTTCTGGGGCCGCTTCCTGGAGATCTGCGAGGGCTTCGTCCTGCTCACCCTGATCCCGCTCGCCCTGGCCGTCTTCGACGTGTACGCCAAGGCCCGCGCCATGACCAGCTGACGGGACGACGACGCGGAAAGGGGCGGCACGCGCGCGTGCCGCCCCTTTCCGCGTCGTGCCGCTCACTGCGCGTCCAGGCCCCCGTTGTGCGCCATCGGCTTCAGATCGAACTCCCCGTCGCGCGCCCCGAGCACGAACGCGGTCCACTCCGCCTCCGTGTAGCGCAGCACGGTGTCCGGGTCGAGGGAGGAGCGCATCGCCACCGCGCCACCGGGCAGGTACGCGATCTCGACCCGCTCCTCGTGCTCCTCCGTACCCGGCGCGCAGTGCCACTCCACGCCCGAGATGTCGAGCGCGTACAGCTCGTCCCGCTCGCGCTCCTTGCGCGCCTTCATCTCCGCTTCCGTTTCCGCCATCCGAGGCGACCCCTTCCCGAGCCAGGTACGATCCCGGGGCTCACCCTAGTGGCGCGCGCCACCGTGCCGGCAGCGTTCGGCGACCGGGCGTAAGCCGCCCGCCATCGCCTGGTACCCTGAGTGACGGCCGTTTGTGTACGCACCCCCGGAACCGTTCGCTGTTCTGGAGGCCGCGCCCAGCGGATCCCCGCCTCCCGAGTAACGGAAGCTCCCCCGAGACGCAGACCGGGGGCACTCGGTGGCCACTCACACACCATGAGGAGTACGCGTGTCGCTCGACGCCGCTACGAAGAAGCAGATCATCGCCGAGTTCGGTACCAAGGAGGGTGACACCGGCTCCCCCGAGGTCCAGGTCGCTCTGCTCTCCCGTCGGATCTCCGACCTGACGGAGCACCTCAAGACCCACAAGCACGACCACCACTCCCGCCGTGGCCTGCTGATCCTGGTCGGTCAGCGCCGCCGGCTGCTGCAGTACCTGGCGAAGAAGGACATCCAGCGCTTCCGTACGCTGGTCGACCGCCTCGGCATCCGCCGCGGTGCGGCGGGCGCCAAGTAAGACGCCATGAGGGGAGCGGTTCCCGACGCCTCGGGAACCGCTCCCTTTGCCGTATGCGGCTCGCGCCGCGCACACGGCGACCACCGTCGTACAGGTGGAAACGTGCGGAGTGTCACTCACGCTTTGTAGTGTGGTAGCACAACGCACGGCGTACGAGTACGAGACAGAACGAGGAGAAGCGCACCCAGTCGCCGCCGGTCCTCGGTAGTGGCCCCCGGGGAAAACGCCCCGGGTGCTTCGATCGAAGACCGGCCCGCACCGCACGGAGCGCCTCTCCACACGCCGTCCCCCTGCCACACGGGCAGGCACAGGACGAAGACGAGGAGAAAACGCTGGTGGAGAACGAGACCCACTACGCCGAAGCCGTCATCGACAACGGCCCCTTCGGCACCCGCACCATCCGCTTCGAGACGGGCCGCCTGGCCAAGCAGGCCGCCGGCTCCGCCGTGGCGTACCTGGACGACGACACCATGGTGCTGTCGGCCACCACCGCCTCCAAGAACCCCAAGGACCAGCTCGACTTCTTCCCGCTCACGGTGGACGTCGAGGAGCGGATGTACGCCGCCGGCAAGATCCCCGGCAGCTTCTTCCGCCGTGAGGGCCGGCCGTCCGAGGACGCCATCCTCACCTGCCGCCTCATCGACCGTCCGCTGCGCCCGTCCTTCAAGAAGGGCCTGCGCAACGAGATCCAGGTCGTCGCCACGATCATGGCGCTCAACCCCGACCACCTGTACGACGTCGTGGCGATCAACGCCGCCTCCGCGTCCACGCAGCTGGCCGGCCTGCCCTTCTCCGGCCCGATCGGCGGCGTCCGCGTCGCGCTGATCAGCGGCCAGTGGGTCGCCTTCCCGACCCACACCGAGCTGGAGGACGCCGTCTTCGACATGGTCGTCGCCGGCCGTGTCCTGGAGGACGGCGACGTCGCGATCATGATGGTCGAGGCCGAGGCCACCGAGAAGACCATCAAGCTGGTCGAGGGCGGCGCCGAGGCGCCGACCGAGGAGGTCGTCGCCGCCGGTCTGGAGGCCGCCAAGCCCTTCATCAAGGTGCTGTGCCGCGCCCAGGCCGACCTCGCCGCCAAGGCCGCCAAGCCGACCGCCGAGTTCCCGATCTTCCTGGACTACCAGGACGACGTGTTCGAGGCCCTGACGGCGGCCGTCCGCCCCGAGCTGGCCCAGGCGCTCACCATCGCCGGCAAGCAGGAGCGCGAGGCCGAGCTGGACCGCGTCAAGGCGCTCGCCGCCGAGAAGCTCCTGCCGGAGTTCGAGGGCCGCGAGAAGGAGATCTCCGCCGCGTACCGCTCGCTCACGAAGCAGCTGGTCCGCGAGCGCGTGATCAAGGAGAAGAAGCGCATCGACGGCCGTGGCGTGACGGACATCCGTACGCTCGCCGCCGAGGTCGAGGCCATCCCGCGGGTGCACGGCTCCGCGGTGTTCGAGCGTGGCGAGACCCAGATCCTGGGCGTCACCACCCTCAACATGCTCCGCATGGAGCAGCAGCTGGACACCCTCTCCCCGGTGACCCGCAAGCGCTACATGCACAACTACAACTTCCCGCCGTACTCCACCGGTGAGACCGGCCGCGTCGGCTCCCCGAAGCGCCGCGAGATCGGCCACGGCGCCCTCGCCGAGCGCGCCCTCGTGCCGGTGCTGCCCGCGCGCGAGGAGTTCCCGTACGCGATCCGCCAGGTCTCCGAGGCGCTGAGCTCCAACGGCTCGACGTCCATGGGCTCGGTCTGCGCCTCCACCATGTCGCTGCTGAACGCCGGTGTGCCGCTGAAGGCCCCGGTCGCCGGCATCGCCATGGGCCTGATCTCCCAGGAGATCGACGGCGAGACGCACTACGTCACCCTCACCGACATCCTCGGTGCGGAGGACGCCTTCGGCGACATGGACTTCAAGGTCGCCGGCACCAAGGAGTTCGTCACCGCCCTCCAGCTCGACACCAAGCTGGACGGCATCCCGGCCTCCGTCCTGGCCGCGGCCCTCAAGCAGGCCCGCGACGCCCGTCTCCACATCCTCGACGTGATGATGGAGGCCATCGACCGGCCCGACGAGATGTCCCCGAACGCCCCGCGGATCATCACCGTCAAGATCCCGGTCGACAAGATCGGTGAGGTCATCGGCCCCAAGGGCAAGATGATCAACCAGATCCAGGAGGACACGGGCGCCGAGATCACCATCGAGGACGACGGCACGATCTACATCGGCGCCGCCGACGGTCCCTCGGCGGAGGCCGCCCGTGCCACGATCAACGGCATCGCCAACCCGACGATGCCCGAGGTCGGCGAGCGCTACCTGGGCACGGTCGTGAAGACGACCACCTTCGGCGCCTTCGTCTCCCTGCTGCCCGGCAAGGACGGTCTGCTGCACATCTCGCAGATCCGCAAGCTCGCCGGCGGCAAGCGCGTGGAGAACGTCGAGGACGTCCTCGGCGTGGGCGCGAAGGTCCAGGTCGAGATCGCCGAGATCGACTCCCGCGGCAAGCTCTCCCTCATCCCGGTGATCGAGGGCGAAGAAGGCGACGAGAACGCGAAGGACGACGCCGAGCAGTGACGTCCCGTAGCTCCAAGGCGACGGCCCGCCCCTCTTCGGAGGCGCGGGCCGTCGCCCGTACCCAAACCCTCATCCAGGGCGCGGGCGGCATCGGCACCGTCCGCAAGACCACCCTCCCGGGCGGCCTGCGCATCGTCACCGAGACGCTGCCCTCGGTCCGCTCCGCGACCTTCGGCATCTGGGCCCACGTCGGCTCCCGCGACGAGACCCGGTCCCTGAACGGCGCCACCCACTACCTGGAGCACCTGCTCTTCAAGGGCACGGCCCGGCGCAGCGCGCTCGAAATCTCCGCCGCGCTCGACGCGGTCGGCGGCGAGATGAACGCGTTCACGGCCAAGGAGTACACGTGCTACTACGCGCGCGTGCTCGACACCGACCTGCCGCTGGCCATCGACGTGGTCTGCGACATGCTGACCGGCTCGCTGATCCTCGAGGAGGACGTCGACGTCGAACGCGGCGCGATCCTCGAAGAGATCGCCATGACCGAGGACGACCCCGGCGACTGCGTGCACGACCTGTTCGCGCACACCATGTTCGGCGACAACGCCCTCGGCCGCCCGGTCCTCGGCACGGTCGACACGGTCAACGCCCTCACCGCCGACCGCATCCGCCGCTTCTACAAGAAGCACTACGACCCGACCCACCTCGTGGTCGCCTGCGCCGGCAACATCGACCACGCCAAGGTCGTCCGCCAGGTCCGCGCGGCCTTCGAGAAGGCCGGCGCCCTGAAGGACCCGCAGGCGAAACCCATCGCCCCGCGCGATGGCAGCCGTGCGATCCGCACCTTCGGCAAGGTCGAACTGCTCGGCCGCAAGACCGAGCAGGCGCACGTCGTCCTCGGCATGCCCGGCCTCGCCCGCTCCGACGACCGCCGCTGGGCCATGGGCGTGCTCAACACCGCCCTCGGCGGCGGCATGTCCTCCCGCCTCTTCCAGGAGGTCCGGGAGAAGCGCGGCCTCGCCTACAGCGTGTACTCGTACACCTCCGGCTTCGCCGACTGCGGCCTGTTCGGCGTCTACGCCGGCTGCCGGCCCAGCCAGGTCCACGACGTGCTGCGGATCTGCCGCGACGAACTCGACCAGGTCGCGCGCGACGGCCTGTCGGACGACGAGATCGCCCGCGCCATCGGCCAGCTCCGGGGCTCCACCGTCCTCGGCCTCGAGGACACCGGCGCGCTGATGAACCGCATCGGCAAGAGCGAGCTGTGCTGGGGCGAGCAGATGTCCGTCGACGACATGCTGGCGAAGATAGCCGCGGTCACCCCGGACGAGGTCCGTTCGGTCGCCCGCGAGATCCTGGGACAGCGTCCGTCGCTGTCGGTCATCGGCCCGCTCAAGGACAAGCAGGCCGCCCGGCTGCACGACGCGGTCGCCTGAAACACCACCGGTTAGGAAGCAGGAACATGAGCAAGCTGCGCGTGGCGGTCCTCGGTGCCAAGGGCCGGATCGGATCCGAGGCGGTCAAGGCGGTCGAGGCCGCCGAGGACATGGAACTGGTCGCCGCCCTCGGCCGGGGCGACAAGCTGGAGACCCTGGCCGAGACCGGCGCCCAGGTGGCGGTCGAGCTGACCACCCCGGCCTCGGTCATGGGCAACCTCGACTTCTGCGTGCGCCACGGCATCCACGCGGTCGTCGGGACCACCGGCTGGACCGACGAGCGCCTCGCGCAGCTGAAGGGCTGGCTCGACCGGTCCCCGGAGACCGGCGTGCTCATCGCGCCGAACTTCTCCATCGGGGCCGTGCTCACCATGAAGTTCGCGCAGCTCGCCGCGCCGTACTTCGAGTCGGTCGAGGTGGTCGAACTCCACCACCCGAACAAGGTGGACGCCCCCTCCGGCACCGCCACGCGCACCGCCCAGCTCATCGCCGAGGCCCGCCGGGCGGCCGGCACGGCCCCGGCACCGGACGCCACCGCCACCGCCCTCGACGGCGCCCGGGGCGCAAACGTCGACGGTGTCCCCGTGCACGCCGTACGGCTGCGCGGCCTGCTCGCCCACCAGGAGGTGCTGCTCGGCGCCGAGGGGGAGACCCTGACCGTCCGGCACGACTCGCTGCACCACAGCAGCTTCATGCCGGGCATCCTGCTCGGCGTCCGCCGCGTGGTGACCACTCCGGGCCTCACCTTCGGCCTGGAACACTTCCTCGATCTGAACTGAGCCCCGACACCTCATGCGCGCGAAGATCACCTACCTCGTCACGGCCGCCGTCCTGGTCTTCTACTTCGTCCTGGTCGGCAGCCGTGGCGTGATGCTCATCCAGTCCGGCACGCTCCTCACCGTCACCTTCGGCGTGGCGGTGCTGATCCTGCCGGTCATCGGCCTGTGGTTCCTGTGGAAGAACACCGAGTTCGTCCGCAAGGCCAACCAGCTGGCCGCCGAGCTGGAAGCCGAGGGCGGCCTGCCGGTGGACGAGCTGAAACGCCTGCCCAGCGGCCGGATCGACCGTGACTCGGCCGACGAGGTCTTCGCCAAGCGCAAGGCCGAGACGGAGGCGTCCCCGGGCGACTGGCGCTGCTGGTTCCGCCTGGCCGTCGCCTACCACGACGCGCGCGACACCCCGCGGGCCCGCAAGGCGATGCAGAGGGCCATCGCCCTGCACGACGGAAAGCCCGTACGGGACTGACGGGCCCTGCCGGCGCCCGGCCGCGGAGCCGGGGCGCCCGCCTTTCGAGCCGCCCCGGAGCCCCTTGCGGCCTTCGGGACGGTCAGCCGCGCCCGCACTCCGCCGCCCACGCCTCCACCGCGTCCGATGCCCGGTCGAAGGCCATCGGCCGGCCCAGGAAGTCCAGGGTGTGCGTGGTCAGCAGCGGCGGGGTGTCGTCGGGCGGCAGGTCCGTACGGACGAGGGCCAGCGCCTGCCCCTGCACCGTGCGCGGCAGCCCCAGCCAGCGCACCGGCCGCTGCACCGTGCGCACCGAGACCACCCGCTCCCACGGCAGCGTCCGCGTCAGCAGGAAGCCGGTCCGGCGCAGCCCGCGCCGGCTCACCCACACCCCCATGCGCAGCAGCCGCAGCGCGCCCGCGATGATCAGCAGACCCGTGACGAGCACCGCCGCCGCACTGGGCACCGAGCCGGTCAGCGCGGTGAGCACCGCGCCGAACAGCGTGAACGAGGCGAGCAACAGCCACAGCGCGGCCATGCCCACCCGCCAGGGCCCAGGCCGGTAGGGGCGCCGCCAGTGGTCCGGGTCGTCATAAGGCAGCGCGCTCTCGGCTGCCGTCTCGAAGCTGCGGTCGGCCGTCAGAAAGGGCAGGGGCACGGCTGGTCCTCACTCGGTCCTCGCGGGGCTGTGCCCGGTGAGGCTATCCGGCCGGGTGTGCGCCCACCAGCCGTGCGCGTCCGGAAGGGTCAGCGCCCCGCGCTCAGCGCCCCTGGGACGCCTGCGACTGCTGAGCCGGCGCGTCGGACGGTGTGGAGAGTGCCGGCATGCCGGCTATCAGGGCCCCCACGATCCCGGCGACGAGGGTCAGGCCGAGCAGCCAGCGCCCGGCCAGCTCGCCGAAGGAAGCCCGCTGACGGGGCGGAGGAGTCACATTGCTGCGGAACCTGTCCGCCTCGGCCAGGAAGGCGAAGGGTACGGGCTCTCGCCGACGAAGCATCGCGCTGACGCTCCTTTCGGGAAACGAAGATCGAATGGGCACGCTTCACCGGTAAAGACGTTCGAGTGACACAAAAGGTGCCCCATGTCCGGAAAAAATCGCAGCGAAGGTCACTTTCGTTCGCGGCCGGGTGCCCCCGTACAGTGGGCGCGAACCTCAAGCAGCAGTGGGAAGGACCTGTCCAACCGTGACCCGCACCCCGGATGAGCCGAAGATCGACCTGCGCAGTGATGTCACCGTCGAACTGGTCAAGCACAGCGCGACGGACTCCGACGTGCTCTTCGCAGCCCGCGTGTCGACCATCGGGGAGCAGTCCCTGGACGAGCTGAACAAGGACCCCGAGCGCTCCAAGGGCCTGATCAACTACCTGATGCGCGACCGGCACGGCAGCCCGTTCGAGCACAACTCGATGACGTTCTTCATCAGCGCCCCGATCTTCGTCTTCCGCGAGTTCATGCGGCACCGCGTCGGCTGGTCGTACAACGAGGAGTCCGGCCGCTACCGCGAGCTCCAGCCGGTCTTCTACGTCCCCGACGCCGACCGCAAGCTGGTCCAGGAGGGCCGGCCGGGCAAGTACGTCTTCGTGGAGGGGACCGAGGAGCAGCACGCCCGGGCCGGACAGGCCATGGAGGAGTCGTACCGCCAGGCCTACGCCGCCTATCAGGAGATGCTCGCCCAGGGCATCGCCCGCGAGGTCGCCCGCTCGGTCCTCCCCGTCGGCCTCTACTCCTCGATGTACGCCACCTGCAACGCGCGCTCCCTGATGCACTTCCTCGGCCTGCGCACCCAGCACGAGCTGGCCAAGGTGCCCTCCTTCCCGCAGCGGGAGATCGAGATGGTGGGCGAGAAGATGGAGGCGGAGTGGGCGAAGCTCATGCCGCTGACGTACGCCGCCTTCAACGCGAACGGACGTGTGGCCCCGTAACGAAGCCTTGTTCCCGCATTGGGAACGGCCGTACGGATCAGCCTGGCGAAGTGTCCGTATTGCGGCATTTGGAGAAGTTCATCTAGCCTGATCAAACGGACCCGGCACTGCTTGAACCCCCGAGCAGGCAGTGCCGGGCTCCATCTTTGTCCTGACTTTCCCGACACCCCGAGAGCAGACCCCGCATCGCGTACCGAGTAGCGTGTTACCCATGGCTCCGACCTCGACTCCGCAGACCCCCTTCGGGCGGGTCCTCACCGCCATGGTCACGCCCTTCACGGCGGACGGCGCACTCGACCTCGACGGCGCGCAGCGGCTCGCCGCCCACCTGGTGGACGCAGGCAACGACGGCCTGATCGTCAACGGCACCACCGGCGAGTCCCCGACCACCAGCGACGCGGAGAAATCGGACCTGGTACGAGCCGTCCTCGAGGCCGTCGGCGACCGTGCCCATGTCGTCGCCGGCGTCGGGACCAACGACACCCACCACAGCGTCGAGCTGGCCCGCGAGGCCGAGCGCGTCGGCGCCCACGGACTGCTGGTCGTCACGCCGTACTACAACAAGCCCCCGCAGGAGGGCCTGTACCGGCACTTCACGACCGTCGCCGACGCCACCGGCCTGCCGGTCATGCTCTACGACATCCCCGGCCGCAGCGGTGTCCCGATCAACACCGAGACCCTGGTCCGGCTCGCGGAGCACCCCCGGATCGTCGCCAACAAGGACGCCAAGGGCGACCTCGGCCGCGCCAGCTGGGCCATCGCGCGCTCCGGCCTCGCCTGGTACTCCGGCGACGACATGCTGAACCTCCCGCTGCTCTCGGTCGGCGCGGTCGGCTTCGTCTCGGTCGTCGGCCACCTGGTCACCCCCGACCTGCGCGCCCTGGTGGACGCGTTCGTCTCCGGTGACGTCGTCAAGGCCACCGAGATCCACCAGAAGCTGCTCCCGGTCTACACCGGCATGTTCCGCACCCAGGGCGTCATGACCACCAAGGCCGCCCTCGCGCTCCAGGGCCTGCCCGCCGGGCCGCTGCGCTCGCCCATGGTCGAGTGCTCCGCCGAGGAGATCGCCCAGCTCAAGATCGATCTTGCTGCCGGCGGGGTACAGCTCTGATTAAAGACTTGGCACCACAGCACGGGCTTCACAACTGAATCGACAACCGCAGACGCGGGCCACCGGTGCCCGCACCCCACACAAACAACTGCTTCTGCACGAACGTCACGCGCGCCACGTGCCCGACCGGTACGTGGCGCGCGTGGTTGAGGAGAGTCTTTTGAGTCATCCGCATCCTGAACTCGGCCCGCCCCCGCCGCTCCCCGAAGGCGGCCTGCGGGTCACCCCGCTCGGCGGCCTCGGCGAGATCGGCCGGAACATGACCGTCTTCGAGTACGGCGGCCGCCTGTTGATCGTCGACTGCGGAGTGCTCTTCCCCGAGGAGGAGCAGCCCGGAATCGACCTGATCCTGCCGGACTTCTCGTCCATCAGGGACCGCCTCGACGACATCGAGGGCATCGTCCTCACCCACGGTCACGAGGACCACATCGGCGGTGTCCCGTTCCTGCTCCGCGAGAAGCCGGACATCCCGCTGATCGGCTCCAAGCTCACCCTCGCCCTGATCGAGGCGAAGCTCCAGGAGCACCGGATCCGTCCGTACACCCTGGAGGTGGCGGAGGGGGACCGCGAGCGCGTCGGTCCCTTCGACTGCGAGTTCGTCGCCGTCAACCACTCCATCCCGGACGCCCTGGCCGTCGCCATCCGCACCCCCGCCGGCATGGTGGTGCACACCGGCGACTTCAAGATGGACCAGCTCCCGCTGGACAACCGCCTCACCGACCTGCACGCGTTCGCGCGGCTGAGCGAAGAGGGCATCGATCTCCTCCTCAGTGACTCCACGAACGCCGAGGTCCCGGGCTTCACCCCGCACGAGCGCGACATCTCCAACGTCCTGCGGCAGGTCTTCGCCGGCGCCCGCAAGCGGATCATCGTGGCGAGTTTCGCCAGCCACGTCCACCGCATCCAGCAGATTCTGGACGCGGCGCACGAGTACGGCCGCCGGGTCGCCTTCGTCGGCCGCTCCATGGTCCGCAACATGGGCATCGCCCGCGACCTCGGCTACCTGAAGGTCCCGGCGGGCCTGGTGGTCGACGTCCGGGCGCTGGACGACCTGCCCGACGACGAGGTGGTCCTGGTCTGCACGGGATCCCAGGGCGAGCCGATGGCGGCCCTGTCCCGCATGGCCAACCGCGACCACCAGATCCGCATCGTGGAGGGTGACACGGTCATCCTCGCCTCCTCGCTGATCCCGGGGAACGAGAACGCGGTCTACCGCGTGATCAACGGCCTGACCCGCTGGGGCGCCAACGTCGTCCACAAGGGCAACGCCAAGGTGCACGTCTCCGGCCACGCGTCCGCGGGCGAGCTGCTGTACTTCTACAACATCTGCCGCCCGAGAAACCTGATGCCGGTCCACGGCGAATGGCGCCACCTGCGGGCCAACGCCGAGCTGGGCGCCCTGACCGGCGTCCCGCACGACCGGATCGTCATCGCCGAGGACGGCGTGGCGGTCGACCTGATCGGCGGCAAGGCCAAGATCTCCGGCAAGGTCCAGGCCGGTTACGTCTACGTCGACGGCCTGTCGGTCGGCGATGTCGGCGAGCCGGCGCTGAAGGACCGCAAGATCCTCGGCGACGAGGGCATCATCTCGGTCTTCGTCGTCATCGACGCCTCCACCGGCAAGATCACCGGTGGCCCGCACATCCAGGCCCGTGGCTCCGGCATCGAGGACTCGGCGTTCGCCGACGTCCTCCCGAAGATCACGGAATCCCTGGAGCGGTCCGCCCAGGACGGCGTGGTGGAGCCCCACCAGCTCCAGCAGCTCGTCCGCCGGACCCTCGGCAAGTGGGTCTCGGACACCTATCGCCGCAGGCCGATGATCCTCCCGGTGGTCGTGGAGGTCTGACGCCGCGTCGGCACCGACCTGGAGCGGGGCACCTCGATTTGCATCGGGGCGCCCCGCTCCAGTACGTTTACGGCTCCGCCCACCCGGGAACCCCAGCACTTCACGTGCCGGACACGGTCGCCCGGGGCGGGTGGGAAACCGGCTCAGAACTTCTGATAA
>NZ_JACBWZ010000090.1 GCF_013870595.1 Streptomyces sp. WELS2
CGAGAGATCAGTCAGCTTTTATGACCTTTCCGAGCACCACCGCGCACCGGTGCCCGCGCACCAGTTCCGTCAGGTCCGCCACGAGCTGGTCGCGGCCGAAGAAGACCGCCGCGTCGCCCGGCTCGAACCGGGCCAGCCCCCGGTACGGGGATTCCCGGGCGTCCTGGTCCTCGTGGGGCAGCGCCGCCAGTTCGCCGGCGGCGGCCTGCCGGCGCTTCTCCCACTCGTCCGGGTCCCCGCCGCACGCCGTGACGTACGCCCGGGTCAGCTCCGCCGACGGCAGCCGTTCACCCGCCGCCGCCCGGGACAGCGCCGCCGCCGAATACGGGGTGCGCTGTGCCATCGAGCGGTACGTCGGCCCGCCGGCCTCGGCCCGCAGGGCCCGTAACTCCACCGCGAACCGCTGGACCGGCCCCGCCTCCGGATCGATCGGGTTCTCCGGACGTCCCATCCCCTGTTCCCCCTCTACCGCATCGGCGCCGTCCCCTCGCGCCGCATCCCCACGGTAGGACCCGGCCCGTGCGGCGGCCAGGCGGCGCGTCGGCGCGCACGCACATTGATTACCTGCACGAACAGGGGCTGCTCACCAATTCCGCGGCGGCTGGAATCGGTGTCCGGCGGCACCGCTGCGGCACGCCGCACAGCGCCGGCCGGCCGTGTCCTGGCCGTCCGCGCCGCCGCCGGTCCGCACATCCGTACACGACATCCCGTACCCGAAGGAGCGCTCATGACCGAGCCCGTGGAGACGCCGCCCTACCCGGTGGGCGGTGCGGGGATCTTCGACGTCGACCCCGACCAGGCCGGCGTCAGCCAGGACCCCGATGACGCGGTGACCGGAGACGTCCAGTCCCTTCCCGAAGACGTGGAGTTCTGACATGGGCAACGTTCAGGGCATGCTCGCCGAAGCCCGCAAGCTGCTGGGCACCACCGAGCACCCGCCCGGTTCCAATCGCAACGTGATCACCAGGTGGTACGGCTTCACCGGCCCGTGGTGCGACATGGCCGTCAGCTACGCCGCCGCCCACTCCGACAACCTCGCGGCGATCGGCGGCAAGTTCGCCCTCACCACCGCCCACGCCCGCGCCTTCCAGCGCAAGGGCCGCTGGCACTACGGCATCGGCGGGATCCGCCCGGGCGACATCGTGTTCTTCGACTGGTCCGGCTCCCGCTCCATCGGGGCCATCGACCACGTCGGCATCGTCGAGGCGGTGCACTCCAACCGCACCATCACGACCTTGGAGGGCAACACCTCCAACGCCTTCCGCCGCAGGCTGCGCAGCTCCGCCTGCATAGTGGGCTACGGCCGTCCCGCCTACACGGGGGGCAGCGCGCCGTTGCCGTCCGGGGACGGCATCCTGCGACTGGGCTCGAAGGGGCAGGCCGTCAAGACCCTGCAGAAGAACCTCAACACCGTGCAGAAGGCCGGGCTCACCGCGGACGGCGAGTTCGGGCCGGCCACGCAGAAGGCGGTGAAGACCTTCCAGGCCGCCCACCACCTGAAGGTGGACGGCGAGTACGGCCCGCAGTCGGCGGCGATGATGAAGGCCGCGCTGGCCGGGAAGAAGGCACCGATCCGCCCGAAGGCCCTCGTCGCCGCTCCCGCGGCGCTGGAGGTCGACGGGATCTTCGGCCCGGCGACCTGCGCGGCACTGCAGCGCACCCTCAACAGCCGGGACAAGGCGGGCCTGGAGGTCGACGGGGCGTTCGGCCCGCTCACCATCACCGCGCTCCAGCGCTGTCTGAAGGTCACGGCGGACGGCGTCGTGGGACCCAAGACGGTCGCCGCCCTGCAGAACCACCTGGCCACCCCGGCGAACGGGGAGTGGGACGCGGCGACCACCCGCGCCCTGCAGAAGGCCCTGAACTCCGGCTCGTTCTGACCGGACGGCACGCGGACCGGAGGACCGTCACGGGGGGCGGCCTTCCGGTCCCGCTCGATGGGGACGGGCAGCGCCCGTCCCCATCCGTCCGTCCCCCTCAGCTCTCCCTCACGGACCAGGAGAACCGCACATGAGCACCTCCGAGGACACCTCCGGCACGGCCGCGGCGGCGACCTACCAGGTGGCGATCACCGAACAGCGCACCGGCCGGATCCTCCTCTTCGACCGCAACGCCCAGTGGACCGACGCCAATGTCCGGTGGAGCTTCAGCACGGGCAACGCCCCCGGCTGGGACCACCCCTTCGAGATCCGCTTCCGGGACACCCGGCGCTACGGCATGATCGCGCTGATGACGTTCGGCCGCCCCGGCGAGGGCCGTGCCGCGATCGTCAACGTGACCTCGAAGGCGCATCTGACCCGGGCCGACCTGCTGTGGTCGGCGCGCATCACCAGCTACCCGCACTGCATCGAGCGCGTGCCCGACGCCGGCACGGTCGTGGTCGCGGGGTCACGGGACCGGCTGCACGTCTTCGGGCCGTCCAGCAGCGACCCGGCGACCCTGAAGGAGGTGCAGACCCTCGAGTTCACCAAGGCCCACGCCGTCCTGTGGGACGACCAGAACAAGCTGCTGTGGGTGACCGGCGGCACGGTCGTGCGCAGCTACCGCGTGACCGGATCGATGCGCGACTCCCGCCTGGTCAAGCACGGCCCGGACATCAAGATCGCCGGCAACGGCCACGACCTCCAGCCGGACTACAGCCGGCCCGGCACCCTGCTGGTCGCCGACAGCGGCCACGTCTACTCCCTCGACAAGGCGACCCGCGCCCTCACCACCGTCGCCTCGCTGCCCCACCCCAAGTCCTACGTACGCCACGCGAACGGTCAGGCCATGTGGACCACCGACCCCAACGCGGAGGACTCCGTGTGGGGCGGCCCCACCGTCCACTTCTCCGCGGGCGGCGACCGGACCCGTCCCGGCGCCCAGATCTACAAGGCCCGGCTGTACACGGCGCAGTTCCACTGAGACCGGCCGGGGCCGGGAAGGCCCGCCGTCGGCCTTGCGAGCGCGCACCACACCCGACGGCGTTGACAATACATACGTCCGACCGCACTCTTTGGTTATGGTTACGACCTTCACCGAGGAGACCGATCCCTTCTGCCTCGCCACTCTCGACGCCGCGGCGATGCTGTTCGACGCCCCCTGGCAGCGCTACGCCGTGATCGGGGACAGCCTCTCGGCAGGGACGGGGGACAAGAGCGCCGGCTACGGCGACCGGGGCTGGTCCGATCGCGTCGCGCACATCCTGCGGCAGGTGCGGCCCGGGCTGGCCTACCTGAACACGGCGGTGAACGGCGCGACGACTCTCGCCACCCTCACCCATCAGGCCGACGCGATGCGGGAGTTCGCCCCGGACCTGCTGCACCTCCCCTGCGGCGCCAACGATCTCCTGCGCCGCGCACCGGATTTCGGGAAGATCGAGCGGAACCTGCGCACGCTGTACGACCTGGCGGCGGCCACGGGTGCGCTGCTGACGACCTTCACCCTGGGGCGCTCCTACGTCGTGCCGGTCTTCCCCGACTGGACGGAGCGTGTGCTCACCCTCAACGGCCTCGTCCGCGTCCTCGCCGGCGAGTACGGCGCCGTGGTCGTCGACATGTGGGACCACCCCGTCAACTCCCGGGAGAACCTGCTGAGCGCGGACCGCGTCCACTTCTCCACGTCGGGCCAGGCCGTCATGGCCGGCGAGATGGTCCGGGCGCTGGCCGCCGCCCTGGCGCACCGCACGCCCTGAACGCCGGTCCGTTCACGCCGCGCGCCCGCACCCGAGTACGATCGACCGTATGGACACTGGGGCACGTACGTTCGCCATGCGCGCGGACGCGGTGTCGGTCACCGACAAACGCCTGCTCAAAGGGGCGCGGACGCGTGAGGCCGCGCTGCGTCGCGCGGTCGACATCGCCTCGGTCGACGGACTGGACGACGTGAGCTTCGGCCGTCTCGCGACCGATACGGGCATGAGCAAGGCGGGTATCCAGACCCTCTTCAGGTCCAAGGAGGTGCTCCAGCTCGCGACCGTCGAGTACGCGCGCGACATGTTCATCGACGCGGTCGTCCGCCCGGCGCGGAACGCCGCTCCCGGAGCCGCCCGGCTGCGCTCCCTGATCGAGCACTGGATCGAGTACGCGAGGACACCGCTGTTCGAGGGCGGCTGCTTCCGCGTCGCGAACATGGCCCGTTTCGACAGCAGGCCCGGACCGGTCCGCGACGCCCTCCTTCGCCACCAGCGGGAATGGCTCGGCGCCATCGGCGAGGAACTGCGGACCGCCGTCGGGTCCCACGAGATCGCGGAACTCGACATCGACCTCGCGGTCTTCCAGATCGATTCCGTGCTCTGCGCGGCCAACACGGCCCTGCGGCTGGGACACGAGGATGTCATCGCCAAGGTCCGCCGCACCGTGGAAGACCTCCTGAAGGCGGCCTGAGCGTTCCTCGCGCCGGGCCGTACGCGGCAACGGCCCGGCACCTCGGGGGAATCACTCCCCGAAGGCGCCGGCCCGCCCACTCCGTGCCATCACGGCTTCGCCGGCGGCGCCTTCGGCAGGAGGAACACCAGCAGGGCCGCGAGCGCAGCGACGGCGCAGGCCGTCAGGGACGTCAGCGCGAACGCGTGCCCCGCCGCGTGCACCCGGTCCCCCGAGGCGGCACCGGTGCGGAAGGTGCGGAAGAACACCGCCCCGACGATCGCCACGCCCAGCGCGGCACCGACCTGCTGAGCCGTGGACAGCGATCCGGAGGCCATCCCCGCGGTCCGCGGATCGATCCGCGCCAGGACCGTATTGAGCAGCGGGGTGATCAGCAATCCGCCCCCTACGCTCTGCAGCATCAGGGTCGGGATGACGAGCAGGGGCGTCAGTCGCGGGCCGGACAGCAGGACCACGGCGGTCGTCAGATAGCCGGCCGAGAGGACGACCGCACCGGTCTCCAGTACGCGGCGGCCGTACTTGGGCACGAGCCGCCCGGCGATCAGACCGCAGACGAAGAAGGTCACCGCCGCCGGCGCGTAGACCAGCCCCGCGCCGAGGGCCGACATGCCCAGCCCGTCCTGCATCGAGACGGACAGCGCCAGATAGTACGAGGTCAGCAGCGCGTACACGGCGAGGACCAGGACGATCCCGAGCGAGAACGAGCGCTGGGCGAAGAGTGACGGCTTGAGCAGTGGCTCACCGCCGCGCCGGTCGACCGCTCGCTCGAGCACGACGAAGAGCGCGAACGCCAGGGCGCTCGCCGCGAAGCAGGTCCACGTCCACCAGGGCCAGCCCGCGTCCCGGCCCTGGATGAGCGGGTAGGTGAGCAGCAGCAGGGCCGCGCCGAGGACCAGAACGCCGGGCACGTCGAGCTTGCGGGTCCGCTCCGCCCGCGACTCCGGTACGTGCGCGAGGGCCAGCAGAATGGTGGCGATACCGATGGGGATGTTCACCCAGAACACCGAACGCCAGCCGGATCCGAGGAGATCCGCGCCGATCAGGAGGCCGCCGACCACCTGACCGCCGACCGAGGCCAGCCCCATGACGACCCCGAGGACGCCGAAGACACGGTGCCGGTTCCGCGCCGGGACGGTCAGCGTGATGACGGTGAAGACCTGCGGCACCATCAGGGCCGCGCCCAGGCCCTGGACGATGCGGGCACCGATGAGCACGCCCGGACCGCCGGCCACGGCACAGGCGAGGGACGAGAGCGTGAAGACCGCCGTCCCGGTCGTGAAGACGCGCCTGCGCCCGTAGAGGTCCGCGAGCCGGCCTCCGGTGATCAGGACGACGGCGTAGCTCAACTGGTAACCGGCGAGGACCCATTGCAGCTCGCCCGCGGTCGCCCCGAGCTCGGCCTGAATGGCCGGACCGGCCACGACGACGATGAACGAGTCCAGGATCGCCATGAACATACCGATCATGACGGTCGACAGCGTGCCCCAGGGCACCGCGTCCTCTGGACCCGGCCGCGCGCCGGGCGCGGCCTTGGTGGTGGGGCTGGCATTCGACACGTGGGGCATCCCTTTCGCGGCAAGGCGCAACCGGCTCGGCGACTCCGAGCCCCACAAAGAATACGTACGACCGCATGCTTACTTCAATCGACTTCTCCTCCTTTCCCGATCCGGGCGCCACACCTGCCGGCGCTTCCTCCCGTGGCGTGACGGCGACCGGCGGATCGAGGCGAACCGACCCGCCTCGCGGCTCAGCGGTCGCCCGTCGCCCGGCAGTCGTCTCCCGTCTCGGGCGCCCCTCCGTCGAGTGCCGACGGGCCGAGGAGGGTCGTGATGACCGACCGGAGGTATTTCTCCAGCTTTTCGTCCGGCGCCGACTGGAGCGCCGGGGGGCGGATCTCCGTGAGGACGAGACTGGTGCCGAGCATCCAGGCCGCCAGGAGTTCCGCCCTCAGCTCGGCGTCGGGGCCGCCGAGGCGGGCCGCCAGGCGCGTGGAGAACACCTCGCTGAAATCCGCCCGGAGCCGCGCGACCGCCTCGCCCTTGCCGGAGGAGCGCAGCACCGAGAGCACCGGGTGGGTGAACTCCCCGTCCTTCGGCGCCCCCAGGAGCATGGCGCACAACCAGTCGGGTATGGCCTCCACCGGCTCCTGGAGCAGGGGCTCGAATATCTTGCCGGCGCCCGTCACATCGTTGAACAGCGCTTCCTTCGAGCCGAAGTAACGGTAGACGAGAGCCGCGTCCACACCCACGTCACCCGCGATGTCGCGCACGCTGGTGCCCTCGTATCCGTACTTGCCGAACCGGAAGGCCGCGGCGGTCCTCAGCGCCGCGCGCGTGGCCGTGGCCGAACGCCTCCGGGCGGGCCGGTCGGCCACCGCTTCAGACGCCTCGCCGTTCTGTACTCCCGTCACGTCACCAAACCTCCATCGTCAGGCGGCCCGCCCGCCAACGGCCCATGTTCCAGCCTGCGGCTGCTGGCTCAAAGTCACCGATCGTTGTCACCAATCGTTGACTTGTGTTCGCTCCACATGCCATACCTGGAACGGGTCAACGATTGATGACTTCGTTTCCTCTCCCTCCCAGGGCCGTACGACGGCGTCGGCCCGTTCCGGGTCGCCCGCACGGCGCGGCGGCGCGCGCCCCCCACCGCGCGCCGCCGAGGCCGCCGGCGCGGGCCCCGTCGACCGGAAATGGTGATCTTCTGTGCCTTCTCAACGCGTCGCCGTGGTCGGCACCGGTTACGTCGGACTGACCACCGGTGCCTGTCTCGCCTCCCTCGGCCATACGGTGGTGTGCGCGGACGCCGACCCCCGCAAGGTGGAGCGGCTGCGCGCGGCCCGGGTGGACATCCTGGAGCCCGGCCTGCCCGAGACCGTCCGGGACGCCCTGGAGGCGGGCCGGCTGGAGTTCACCGAGGACACCGCGGCGGCCGTCGCGGAGGCCGAGGTGGTCTTCCTGTGCCTGCCCACCCCCATGGGCGCGGGCGGCGCCGCCGACCTAGCCGCCGTGGAGGCCGTCGCGGAACAGATACGTGACGTACTGCCGCCCGGCTGTGTGGTCGTCAACAAGTCGACCGTGCCCGTGGGCACCAGTGAGCGCGTCGCCGAGCTGCTCGGGCGCGCCGACGTGGCCGTCGTCAGCAACCCCGAGTTCCTGCGCGAGGGCCGCGCCGTCCACGACTTCCTGCACCCCGACCGGATAGTGATCGGCGCCGCCCGCCGGGACGCCGCCCGCCGGGTGGCCGCGCTGTACGCCGCGCTGGACGCGCCGTTGGTGCTCACCGACCCGGCGAGCGCCGAACTGACCAAGTACGCGGCGAACTTCTTCCTCGCGATGAAGCTGTCCTTCGCCAACAACCTCGCCACCGCCTGCGAGCGCTTCGGCGCCGACATCGGCGATGTCACCGAGGGCATCGGGCGGGACCCGCGCATCGGCTCCTCCTTCCTGCTGCCCGGACCCGGCTGGGGCGGCTCCTGCCTGCCGAAGGACACCCACGCCCTGCTCACCGTGTGCGAGCAGGCCGGGGTCGACTTCCCGCTGCTGCGGGCCACGATCGACACCAACGTCACCCATCAGCGCCGGCTCGTCGAGCGGATCGCCGCCGCGTGCGGGCGCGGCCCGGACGGCTCGCTGCACGGCGTACGGCTCGCCCTGTACGGGCTGACGTTCAAGGCCGGCACCTCCGACCTGCGCGACTCGCCCGCGCTCGCCGTCGCCCGGCTGCTGCGCGAGCGGGGTGCCGAACTCACCGCCTACGACCCGGCGTTGTGCGAGGAGCAGCCCGACCTGAGCGATCTGGCCGAGCTCGCCGACGACCCGGTGCGGGCGGCGGAGGGAGCCGTGGCCTGTGTCGTCCTCACCGAGTGGCCGCAGCTGCGCGACCTCGACTGGGCGGCGATCGCGGCGCGCATGACGGGCCACGAGGTCCACGACTTCCGCAACCTGCTGGACCCGGACCGGCTCGCCCGGGCCGGGCTGAGCTGGCAGGGCATCGGACGCGCGAGCGCACCGGCGCGGGTGGCGTGAACCGGGAGCACCCGGCCGGCGCCGTGACCGTGCGCGCCTGACGCACCGTCCGGCACCGTCTTCCCCGTCCGCCCGCGTGTCCCACATGTGCGCGGGTGTGTGCCGCTGGTCGCAGGTCACCGACCCGGCGCCTGACGCCCCCCTTCGACTGCCACCGCCGAAACTCCACGAGAGAAAGGCCCACCCCCCATGCGAGTCCTGTGCACCACGCTCGGCAGTCCCTCGCACGGCCGTGCTCAACTGCCCCTGCTGCGCGCCCTCTCCAAGGCCGGGCACCGGGTTCTGGTGGTCACCACCGAGGCCCTGGCCCCCGTGTTCCACGACGACGACGTGGAAGTCCGTCCCGTCTTACCGCAGTTCGACCCGGTCGCCGTGCTCACCCCGCACCTCGGCGAACTCCAGGACGGCGCCGCCCTGTCCCTGTCCTCGCCGGTCCTGCCGCGCCTGCTGACGCGGGCCCTGGCCGGGACGGCCGTCAAGCCGCACCTGGACGTCCTCGCCCCCATCGCCCGGGACTTCCAGCCCGACCTGATCCTGCGGGACGGCATGGACATGGCCGCGGTGCTCACCGCCGAGCAGCTGGGCGTGCCGCAGCTGCCGACGCCCTCCGGGTTCTCCAACACCATCGAGCCCGAAGAGGTACTGTCCCCGCTCAACGAACGGCGCCGGGAGCTCGGGCTGCCCGAGCGGGACGATCCGCTGTCCCTCGTGGCGCACGGCCGCGTCGACTACGTACCGCCCGCCTACTCCTTCTCCCGGAACCTGCCGCCTACGCTGTCGTACCGCCAGACCGTGGACGTCGAGCGGCACCAGGTGCTGCCCGAGTGGGTCGTCGAACTGCCCACGGACCGGCCCCTGGTGTACGCCGCGATCGGCACCGCCCTGCCGATGGTGCGCGAGCATCTGGGGGCCGGGGCCAACCCGTTGCCGGTGGAGATGCCCGATGCCACCGAGAGTCTGGAGGCGATCCTGGGGGCGGCGGCCGAGCTGGACGACTGCACGGTGATCGTGTCGACCTCCGGGCTTCCGGTGGACACCGAGGGGCTGCCCGGGCACGTCCGCGTGACCGAGCGGGTGCCGCAGCCGCTGCTGCTGGAGGCGGTGGACCTGTTCCTCACCCACGGCGGCTTCAACAGCGTCCGCGAGGCCCTGCGCACCGGCACCCCGCTGGCGGTGATGCCGCACTTCGGGGATCAGCACACCAACGCGGAGCGCGTGGTCGAGCTGGGCCTGGGCGGTCACATCACCGACCGCAGCGCGCGAGGCATCACCGACATGTGCCGGACGCTGCTCACCGACCCCGCGCCCAGGGCGCGGATGCGGGCGGCCCGGCTGGCGATGCTGACGCTGCCGGACATCGAGCAGGCGGTCGGCGACCTGGAGCGGATCGCCGGGTAACTTCCCTGGTCCCCCCAACACGGGGGCCGTCCCCACGGCACGGGCGCGGCCCCCGGCACCGACCCCTCTAGGACGACATGTGACCTCCTCCGAAACCCGACGGCAGAACGCGGCCGAGGACGCGCCCGTGCGGCTCGGCCACCGGCAGATCACCACGGTGATGTCCGGACTGGTACTGGGCATGTTCCTGGGAGCGCTGGACCAGACGGTGGTCGCGTCCGCGCTGCGGACCATCGCCGACGACCTGCACGGGCTGACGGCGCAGGCGTGGGCGACCACCGCGTACCTCATCACCGCCACCCTCGCGACCCCGCTGTACGGCAAGCTCTCCGACATCCACGGCCGGCGGCCCGTGTACCTCGCCGCGATCGGCCTGTTCACGGTCGGCTCGCTGCTGTGCGGATGCGCCACGTCCATCTACGAACTGGCGGCGTTCCGGGCCGTGCAGGGGCTCGGGGGCGGCGGGCTGATGTCGTTGGCCATGACGATCATCGCCGACATCACCACACCGCGCGAACGGGGCCGCTACCAGGGTTACTTCATGGCCGTGTTCGGCGGCGCCAGCATCGTCGGCCCACTGGCGGGCGGAGCCCTCGCGGACCGGGAAACGCTGCTGGGCATCGACGGCTGGCGCTGGATCTTCCTGCTCAACGTGCCGCTCGCGGCCGTGGCGGCCGTGGCGATCGTCCGCGTCCTGCGGTTCCCGCACCGGCGGGTGCGGCACCGGCTCGACTACCGCGGGGCCCTCGCGCTGGCCGTGGGGATCGTGCCCCTGCTGACCGTCGCCGAGCAGGGCCGCAGCTGGGGCTGGGGTTCGCCCTTGGCGCTGCTGATGTACGCCGTGGGCGCGCTGGGACTCGTCGCCTTCGTCGTGGTGGAGCGCCGGATGGGTGCGGCCGCGCTGCTGCCACCGCGGCTGTTCCGCATCCGGGCCTTCCGGCTGGGTGTCGGGCTGCACTTCGTCGTCGGCATCGGCATGTTCGGCGCGATGACGACACTGCCGCTGTATCTCCAGCTCGTTCGCGGCATGAACCCCATGGAGGCGGGGCTCGCCACCCTTCCCACGGTCGCCGCGAACCTCGCCGTGACATTGCTGGTGGGCCGGCTGATCGCGCGCACCGGCCGCTTCAAGGTCCATCTCGTCGCCGGCATAGGCTCGTTCACCGCCGCGATGCTCGTGTTCGCGACCCTGCGCGTGGACAGCCCGCTGTGGCAGGCGGCCCTCGGCATGGCCCTGATGGGTGCGGGGCTCGGCGCCTCGATGCAGACGCTCACCACGCTCGCGCAGTCCGAGGTGCCCCGTACGGACATGGGCGCGGCGACGGCCTCGGTCAACTTCTTCCGTTCCAACGGCGGTACGGTGGGCACCGCGGCCTTCTTGTCCATCCTGTTCTCCACGGCGGGCGGCCGCATCGCCGAGCGGCTGGCCGAGGCCCGCCGTGACCCGGCGTACCGCCGTGTGCTGGCACAGCCCGACAACGCGCACGCCCTGGCGGGTGTGCTGCGCCCCGGCGGCGGTGTCGACCTGGAGGACTCGGCCTTCCTGCGGTCTCTCGACCGGAGTGCCGCGCTGCCGTTCCTTGAGGGGTACACAGCGTCGATGCGGCTCGTCTTCCTCACCGGTGCCGCGGTGGCCCTGGTCGCCTTCCTGATCGCGGCCTGGCGGGTGCCGAACCTGACGCTCGCCGACGAGTGACCCCGGTGGCCACAGGCCATGCCCCGGCACCGCCGCCGGGTGCCGGGGCATGGCGAGGCCGCGGCACCCGGCCGGGCCGTAGCCGGGCCGCGGAGTTCAGCCGGGGCTGGTCCGGAACCGGCGCCGGTAGTCGGTGGGCGTGGTGTCGAGCCGGCGGCGGAAGGCCCTGACGAGCGTGTCGACGGTGCCGAACCCGCAAGCGGTCGCGACCCGTTCGAGGGTGGCGTCGGTGGTCTCCAGCTGGTTGCGGGCCCGTTCGACGCGTACCGATTCGATGTAGGCGTACGGTGTCGTGCCCAGCTCGTTCTTGAAGATCCGGGTGAGCTGCCGCTCGCTGACGTGGGCGTGGTCGGCGAGTTGCGCGACGGTGAGCGGTTCGGCGATGTGGCGCAGGATGTAGTGGCGGAGCACCTCGATGCGCCGGGTCGCGGCGACCTGTTCCAGCGGGACGCTGAACTGGCTCTGCCCGCCCGGCCGTTTCAGATACATGACCAGTTGCCGGGCGACGCGCAGCGCGACGGCTTCGCCGAGGTCCTCGGCGATGAGCGCGAGTGACAGATCGAGGCAGGCGCTGATGCCCGCGCCGGTCCACACGTTGCCCTCGCGGATGAAGATCGGGTCGGAGTCGACCTCGACCGCGGGATGGTCGGCGGCGAGCTGCTGGGCGGTCGACCAGTGCGTGGTGGCGCGCTTGCCGTCGAGGAGCCCGGACGCGGCGAGGATGTGGGCCCCGACGCAGACGGAGGTGACCCTCCGGGTCCGGGGCGCGAGCTGTCTGACCCGTTCGACCACGACCGGATCGACCAGCGCGTGCACGCGCCGGTGTCCGTCGACCTCGACCGCGCCCGGCACGACGAGCGTGTCGATGCTCCGTTCCGCCACCTCGTCGAAGGTGACATCGGGCAGGACCCGGACCCCGGCGGCGGTGACGGTGGGAGCCAGGGTCTCGGCGGCCAGGACCACCTGGTAGCCCGCCGCGTCCTCCGTCTCGCGCCGGGCGAGGGAGAACACCTCCGGTGGTCCCGTGACATCGAGCAGGTCGACGCCTTCGAACAGGACGATGACGATCAGTCGTTCAACGATGTGCACTAGCTCCCCCGGCCGGCAACGTCGATGTCTGTTTCTGCATGCTAGACGACATTGCCGACGCGTGTGCCGGGCCGTAGCGTCATAGGTGCAGGTCAACGCAGCGAACGCGCTTCATCCCATTCCCATCACCGAACCTTCCCCCTACCGGAGTTCCCCCCGACTCCTGTTTCCCCCCGCCCTGAACTCCCCCCACGCCCCCCACCTGAACTCCCCCCACGCCTTTCCCCCCAACCCCACGGAACACCGAACTCACTATGGAAAGACGGGGCATGGCAACTCGTAGAGGATTTCTGGGTACCGTTTCGGCAGCAGGGGCGGCCACCTTCCTCACCCAGACGCAGACGGCCACCAGCGCGTCGGCCGCACCGGCGGCGACCGACGAGGGGGCTGCACGGAACGCGATCCGCAACGTCAACGCCGGGATGCGCGCCAATTACGCGTCTCTCAAGGCCGAGCTGGTCAAGCATCTGAGCCCGGTCATCGTCGTCCAGAACAACGCGGTCGGCGGACGTTTCACTCTCATCAACAACGGAGTCCAGGTCGAGACGGTCGACCCGGTTCCGGAGTACTTCGAACTGGCCAAGTCCATCGCCCACGTTCCGCTGGGCATCTACTCGGTGATCGCCGCCTATCTCAGCGACCAGGTGCCGAACATCCCCAACGCCGACCGCATCGACCCGCACGACCTGGACATGGTCGCGTTCAAGTCCCCGGGCGACAAGGGCTGGATCACTCCGCTGAACAGCTTCCGGACCACGCTGAGTTCGGCGCTCACGAAGCTGCCCACCGCGAACCTCCCGGTGGATCTGGACGACTCCTGCAACACGATCCTGTCGGAGGCCGTCAAGTTCATCGACACCATCGTCAAGGCGCAGTCCTTCGACATGGTGGCGTACAACCGGTTCGCCGCGACCGTCTACCCGTCGATCCGCGTCAACATGACCTTCGCGGCCACCGCGCAGATCACCGGCATCGAGACGCTGATGAAGCGGTGGCGCACGCTGCTCGGCGAGGCGGCGTGGAGCGACCTGTACGTCACGGTGCTGTCGATCTGGACGACGTCCGAACTCAACCAGGCGTCCATCATCATCCGCCGCACCATGAACCAGGCGAAGGTCGACACCCACCTGATCGACCTGCCCACCGTGGAGACCCCCTCGGACCCGATCGCGGTGGCCCTGGACAACCTGGCGCGCATCGTGCAGGACAACGTCGCGGCCGAGATGGTGTTCAACACCGACCTCAAGGTCGCCGACGCCCTCAAGGGCAAGGAGGACCTGCTGTCGGACGAGATCCTCCAGCAGGTCGGCGGAACGGCCCCGGCCGCGAAGACCGCCGCGTTCGGCGCGGCGGCGGCCGCCGCGACCTGCCCCATCACCGGGCACACCGCGTCGGTCTGACACGGGACCACTCCGGTCCTGACCGGCGGAGTCCCACTGGGACCACCCTGGTCCTCGCCGGCGGCGCCCCGGTAGCGCCTGAACCATGACCGATCCGTGCCGCCTCCCGTTCATGCGACCGGGCTCCAGCCCTCGGGAGGCGGCACGGCTCGTCGGTTTCCGTCCGGGGACATGTGTGCGGGCTCCCGCCGACCGCGG
>NZ_JACBWZ010000900.1 GCF_013870595.1 Streptomyces sp. WELS2
TGCGCCGGCTGCGCGGCGCCAAGGCGGCCATGGTCTTCCAGGACCCGCTGTCCTCGCTCGACCCGTACTACGCGATCGGTGACCAGATCGCCGAGGTCTACCGCGTCCACGCGCGCGTGACACGCCGCGCCGCACGCGCGCGTGCCGTCGAGGTACTGGACCGGGTCGGCATCCCGGACGCGGCCCGCAGGGCCCGGTCCCGGCCGCACGAGTTCAGCGGCGGCATGCGCCAGCGCGCCCTCATCGCCATGGCCCTCGCCGGCGAGCCGGACCTGCTGATCGCCGACGAGCCGACCACCGCCCTCGACGTCACCGTCCAGGCCCAGATCCTCGATCTGGTGCACGCCCTGCGCGCGGAGACCGGCATGGGCCTGCTGCTCGTCACCCACGACGTGGGCGTGGCCGCCGAGAGCGTGGACGACATCCTCGTCATGCGGCACGGCAGAGCCGTCGAGCGCGGCCCGGTCGGCGCCGTCCTCGCCGCGCCCGCCGAGCCGTACACCCGCGAGCTGCTCGACGCCGTCCCGCGCGTGGACGCCCGCCGGACCGCTTCCCCGGCCACCGGCGAGGTCGTGCTGGAGGCCACCGGGGTGCGGCGCGAATTCGGGCGCGGGAAACGCGCGCTGGCGGCCGTGGACGACGTCTCGGTGACCGTGCGGCGCGGGGAGACCCTCGGCGTGGTCGGCGAGAGCGGCAGCGGCAAGACCACGCTCGGCCGCATGCTGGTCGGGCTGCTGGAGCCGACCGCCGGCGGGATCCGCTACGAGGGGCGCCCTCTGACCGGGGTGAACCCGGCCGTCCAGATGGTCTTCCAGGACCCCGTCTCCTCCCTCAACCCCCGCCGCAGCGTCGGCGAGGCGGTCGCCGACCCGCTCCGCGCGCGGGGCGAACGCGACGAGGAGCGCATCCGGGAGCGCGTGTCGGAGCTGCTGGAACGCGTGGGGCTCGACCGGGCGCACTACGACCGTTACCCGCACGAGTTCAGCGGCGGCCAGCGCCAGCGCGTCGGCATCGCACGCGCGCTCGCCGCCGAGCCGCGCGTCCTCGTCTGCGACGAGCCGGTCTCCGCGCTCGACGTCACCACCCAGGCCCAGGTGGTCGCCCTGCTCGGCGAACTCCGGCGGGAACTCGGCCTGGCGCTGGTCTTCATCGCGCACGACCTCGCCGTGGTCCGCCAGGTCAGCGACCGGGTCGCGGTGATGCGGCGCGGCCGGCTCGTCGAGTACGGGCCCGCCGACGAGGTATACGACAGCCCGCGCGAGCCGTACACCAAGCAGCTCCTGGCCGCCGTACCCGCGCTCGACCCGGAACTGGCGGCCCGGCGGCGCGCCGCCCGGCGCGAACCGGCGGCGGCCTAGCGCCCGGTGACGTGTCCGCTCCATCGGCGCTGTAACGTTTCGCGCCCGCGTGGTCACCCTGTGACGCATTAGCGCGCCCGAACGCGACCCGCACGCGAAAGTTACGAGCGTTCACCCCTTTTGGTGGTGCGACGGACAACCGTCCGTCGCGCCACCGCCTCGTCCCCTTACGTTCATCCCGCTGCGAGCCGCCGGCCCGAAGGCGGCTCCCCAGACGGGAGACCGGGGGTGTACACGTGCGCATAGGGCTGCTTACCGAACGTGGCCATCCGTATGTGGGCGGTGACGCCTGGCTCTGGTGCGAACGGCTGGTGCGCGGACTGGAGCAGCACGAGTTCGACGTCTACGCGCTCGGCCACGGCCCGCGCCAGGAGGCCGGAAGCCACCGCGCCCCGCTGCCACCGCAGGTCCGCCGGGTGCGCACGGCACCGCTGCGGACGGCCGAGGGGCCCGCCTACGGCCGACGCGCACGCCGGCGCTTCGCCGAGTGCTACGAGGAACTGGCCGGGGCGGTGTGCACGGCCGCCGGGGGCGTGCCCGGGGCGGGGGCGACGGACGGGTCCGGGAGCCTGGCGGACCGTTTCGGCAGCGCGCTGTACGGACTCGCCGAACTCGCCCGCGACCACGGCGGACTGGTCGGCGCCCTGCGCTCGGACATCGCCGTACGCGCCCTGGAGCGAGCCTGCCGCGCTCCCCGCGCGCTGTGCGCGGCGCACGAGGCGCGGGTCACCGACCTGCTCACCATCGCCGCACATCTCGAACGCGCCCTGCGCCCCCTCTCGCTCGACTGGTACGACGACGACGCCCTCGGCGCGGCCGACCTCTGCCACGCCACCACGGGCGGTCCGCCCGCCCTCTGCGGCCTGCTCGCCCGGCACTTCTGCGGTGTGCCGCTGCTCGTCACCGAGTACACCGTGCACCTGCGCACGCATTACCTGACCTCCGGCCCGCACACCGCCGCCCCCGCCGTGCGCGCCGTCCTCGC
>NZ_JACBWZ010000901.1 GCF_013870595.1 Streptomyces sp. WELS2
CGCGGCGCTCTCGTCACCGCGCTGGGCGCCGCGCTGGCCGGCATGGCGGCCTCCCTGGCCCTCGCGGTGTTCGACTGGTGGCGCGACCGGCGGCGCACACCGCACCGGAAGTGTCCGGACGAGGTCGCCAACGCGCCCGTGCACGCCCGGCACACCTGAGGAGCGCCGCGGGGAGCCGGGACCGGCGGCAGGGCCATCAGGGTGGTCCGGGCCCGTGTCGGGCGGCGGGCGCGCGCACCGTTGGCCATGCTGGCCGGGAGCGGCACCCCTCGCGGCGACAAGGAGCACGGCATGCCGACGGACCCGGTCGAACGATTCCTGGCGGCACTGGATCCCGGCCATCGGGAGGCCGTCGGCGCGCGGCCACGCGAGGAGCAGGAGCGGCTCGCGGCGGCCTGGACGCGGGAGCTGGAGACGGACGACGAACTGGACACCCTGGACGAGCTGTCCCCGCCGGCGGCGGAGGCCGAGGCGGCCCGCCGGGTCCTGGAGCGCGACGCCGGCTGACGCGCCCCCGCGCGGCGCCGACGGGCTGTTGTCCGTACCGGGACGGCGGGTTAGGGTCGGCCGGTGGCACTCTCGAAGCGAGAACGCGAGCTGTTCCTGGCGGAGCCGCACATCGGCGCGCTGTCGGTCGCCGAACACCCTGACCGCGCCCCGCTGACGGTTCCCATCTGGTACCAGTACACGCCGGGCGGCGACCTGTGGGTGCGTACCGGTCCCGATTCCCGCAAGGGGCGGGCGATCCGCGCGGCGGGGCGCTTCAGCCTGATGGTGCAGCGCACCGAACCGACCGTGCGCTACGTGTCCGTGGAGGGCCCGGTCGTCGCGACGGCCCCGGACCGTCCCGAACTGTCCTGGGAGATGGCCGCGCGATACCTCCCCGAGGACAAGGTCGCCGCCTTCGTGGAGTACGACCGGACCCGGCTCGGCGAGCACTTCATCGTCACCATGCGTCCCGAGCACTGGGTGTCCGCCGACCTCGGAGCCCTCTGAACCCGCCCGGCCGCCGCGCATCGGGGCGCCCGGTGACACCGCCGGGCCGCGGTCGCACGATGCCCTGGCGGTCAGGGGGTGAGCAGCCGCTCCTGTTCCACCGGGGGCGTGCCGTCGTACCAGGACAGCGCCTTGCCGAAGCGGACCAGCTCGCCGTGGTGGGCCGGGTCGACGCCCTCGGCGAAGACCAGGTCGAGCACGGCCCGGGCGGCCTGGGCCGGTGACTGGGCCTGACTGTAGTCGGTGAACCAGGGGCGCGAGGTGGCGGTGTCGATCATGCCGGGGCACACGGCCGCGACGAGCGTGCCGGTGGCGAGGTCGCGCTCGCGGCGTTCCGCGGCGGCCGCGCGGACGGCGGCGACCTGGGCCACCTTCGAGGGCACGTTCAGCCAGACCGGCCAGCCGGCCTCCCGTGCCGTGCCGTCGTGGATCGCGCGGCGCCAGGACTCGACGGCGTGCTCCACCTGGTCGAGGGTCACGCCGTCGAACAGGTGGTGCAGCCGGGGGTCGAGACGGCCGAGGGTGCCCAGGCTGCTGGCCACGACGAGCAGCCGGCCGCCGGGCCGCAGGTCGGGACCGAAGTGGCGCAGGATGGCGTGGGTGGCGGTGTTGGAGACGTCGATGACCTCGTCGGCCCGCGCGGCCTGCGACTCCTCGGGCAGCACCCGGGTGACGGCGTTGGACAGGACGATGTCCACGCCGCCGTGCCGCTCCCGCAGCTCTTCGGCGAGGCGGGCGATGGCGTCGGTGCGGGCGACGTCCAGCACCCGGCCCTCGACCCGGGCCCGGGTACCGGGCAGCCCGGCGACCTCGCGGGCGGCGTCCGACACCCGGCGCCGGTCGCGGCCGGTGAGCAGGACCAGGTCCTGCGGGGCCATCCGGGCCGCGAGTCCTTCGACGAGGGCACGGCCGAGTCCTTGGTTGGCGCCCGTGACGAGGGCGACGCGTGGGGTGTTCATGACTGCCACGCTAGAAACCCGGCGACCATGAGTCCAACGAAAGTCACGCACCGCTAGTATGCGTGAACGTCATGGACTTCACGGATGTGTCACTGACCGCGCTGCGGGTGTTCCGCGCGGTGGCCGAACAGGGGACCTTCACCGCCGCCGCGGCGTCGCTGGGCTACACCCAGTCGGCGGTGTCCCGGCAGATCGCCGCCATCGAGCGGGCCGCCGGCGCGGAGCTGCTGGAGCGGCGGCGCGACGGAGTGCGGCTCACGGCGGCCGGCCGGGTGGTGATGCGCCGCGCGACGGTGGTGCTGGACGAGATCGAGGCGACCGCGAGAGAGCTGTCCGGGCTGCCCGGACAGCTCTCTCGCGGTCGCCTCAATCTCGTCCTCGGCTGCGG
>NZ_JACBWZ010000902.1 GCF_013870595.1 Streptomyces sp. WELS2
CGCCGGCCGGCGCTGATGACCGCCTGGACCGGGGCTATACCGATCTCGACCTCGTCCGCCGCGTCGGCGAGCAGGTGCGCGATGTCCGTCTGTGTCATGTCCTGCTGCTCCCGGTCCCCGGTCATCACTTCCGCCTCTCACGCGTCACGGTCTCGGCCAGTGCCGGTATGGCGCGGAGCTTCGCGATCCCCTTGGCCGCGCTGCTCTTCACCGTGCCGACGGAACAGCCCATGGCCTCGGCCGCCTGGGTCTCCGTCAGGTCCTCCCAGTAGCGCAGGACCACCGCTTCGCGCTGTCGCGCGGGCAGTTGGGCGAGCGCCTCGAGCAGGGCGCCGCGGTCATCGGCCTGGGCGATCCGGTCCCCTGTGTCGGCCACCTCGCGCACCAGGCCCGAGTCGTCCTTCGGCGCCAGGAACTCCCTGAGCCGTCTGCGGTGTTTTCGCGCATGGGCGTTGATCATCACGCGCCGTACATACGCCTCCGGGTCGTCGGCCGCGCCGACCCTGCGCCAGGCCGTATAGACCTGTTCGAGGGTCGACTGGACCAGGTCCTCGGCGGCGTGCTGCTCCCCCGTGAGAAGAAATGCCGTACGCATCAACCGCGGCCAGCGGCCGACCATGAAGCTCTGGAACTCCTCGTCCCGAGTCTGCTTCCCGTCCCCCATGGGCACCTCCTAGATGTCTAAAGGAGTCCATGGGCCCCCCGAACCGTTGCCCCGGTCCCGGAACTCGGAAAATTTCCTCAGGCCTGCGGCGTTCCGTCGCCCTGAGCCCCTGACGACAGGTCAGTAACCCATGAAACGGTCAAGACTTCATTAGAGGCCCGAAGCAACGGAATAGTTGCCTGTGCATACGAGGTTTACCCGACACTTATGACACGTGGAAGGCCTCACTCCATGACAGACACGACGACCGACCAGCCCACCCGGAAAGCGGGTGGCGCGGTGGTCCCGGTGCTCGCGTTCGCGGGCATCGTCGTCGCGGTGATGCAGACGCTGCTCGTGCCGGTCATCAAGGACCTGCCGCAGCTGCTGGACACCGCCCCCAGCAACGCCACCTGGGTCCTCACCTCCACCCTGCTGTCCGGTGCCGTGGCCACCCCGATCATGGGCCGGCTCGGCGACCTGTACGGCAAGCGCCGGATGCTCGTCCTGAGCCTGGCCGTGATGGTGGTCGGCGCCCTGGTCAGCGCGCTCACCAGCGAGCTGATCACCATGATCGTCGGCCGCACCCTCCAGGGCTTCGCCATGGGCGCGATCCCGCTGGGCATCGGCCTGATGCGGGACATGCTGCCGCGCGAACGGCTCGGCTCGGCGATGGCCCTGATGAGCTCCTCGATCGGCGTCGGCGGCGGCCTCGCGCTGCCCGCCGCGGCCCTGGTCGCCCAGCACACCGACTGGCACGCGCTGTTCTACGGCGCCGCCGGCCTCGGCGCCCTCGCCATCCTGCTCACCCTGCTGGCCGTGCCCGAGTCCCCGATGCGCGCGAAGGGCTCCTTCGACCTGGTCGGCGCGCTGGGTCTGTCCACCGGTCTGGTGCTGCTCCTGCTGCCCATCACCAAGGGCAGCGACTGGGGCTGGTCCTCGGGCACCACGCTCGGTCTGTTCGCCGGGGCCGTCGTCGTGCTGGTCCTGTGGGGCCTGTACGAGCTGCGCGCCCAGGCGCCGCTGGTCGACCTGCGCACCACCGCCCGTCCGGCGGTCCTGTTCACCAACCTCGCGTCGATCATGGTCGGCGTCGCGTTCTACGTCGTCTCGCTCGTCCTGCCCCAGCTGCTCCAGCTGCCCACCGCGACCGGGTACGGCCTCGGCCAGTCGATGGTCGTCGCGGGCCTGTGCGTGGCCCCGCTGGGCCTGACGATGATGTTCACCGCGCCGGTGTACGCGCGGCTGTCCGCCCGCTACGGCCCCAAGGTCACCCTGATCACCGGCCTGCTGGTCATAGCGATCGGCTACGGCGGCGGGCTCGGCCTGATGGACGCGGCCTGGCAGACCATCGTCACGTCGGTGATCCTCGGCGCGGGCATCGGCCTCGCCTACTCCTCGCTGCCCGCGCTGATCGTGGGCGCGGTCCCGGCGTCCGAGACCGGTGCGGCCAACGGGCTGAACACGCTGATGCGGTCCATCGGTACGTCGGTGTCGAGCGCCGTCGTCGGCATGGTGCTGGCCAACACCGCGAACAATGTCGGCGGGGTCGCGATACCGACCATGCACGGTTTCCGGGTGTCCTTCCTCATCGCCACGGCGGCGGTGGCCGTCGGTCTGCTGCTGGCGCTCTTCCTGCCGAAGAGCCCGCGGCCGGCCCAGCGGCACACGCAGCTGCGGGCCAGCAGCGAGGAGGAC
>NZ_JACBWZ010000903.1 GCF_013870595.1 Streptomyces sp. WELS2
GGCGATCAGGAAGTAGCGCCAGTAGTCGGCGGGGTCTGCCACGAGTGGCTGGTGCGGGCGCCGCACGCGCCGGGCCCCCGCCTCGACACCCTGGAGGACCTGACGCCGTGGTCGTGCACGGTGGACGAGGCCGCCCGCGCCTTCGCCCCCGCCCGGCCGCTCCAGGGCACGGCCCCCACCCGGTCGGCCCTGGCCCTCACCGCACCGGACCGCGAGGGCGTACGGCACGAGCTGGTCGCCGAGTTCACCTGGGGCCTCCTCCAGCGGACGGCCGTCCGCGGCCGGACCGGCCACCGGGGTCCGACGCCCCGGTGACCGGCCCTCGCGTGGGGCCTACGCGTCGAAGCCGGTCGCCCGGGCCCGCTTCTCCCACTCGGTGACCTCCGCGCGGACCTGGTCGAGGTGGCCCAGGACCGCGTTCACCCCGTCGTCGCCCAGCGGCAGCCGCAGCGGGGTCCGCTCGGCCTCCAGCGCGGCCAGGATGACGGCCGCCGCCTTCGCCGGGTCGCCGGGCTGGCTGCCGTCGGCGCCGGAGACGAGCCCGCGGGTCTCGCTCACCTTGGGGTACACCCCGCTGTCGGGGCTGGCGCCGGCCCGTCCGGTGCCGAACAGGGAGGTCCGGAACGCGCCCGGCTCCACGATCAGCACCTTGATGCCGAAGCCGGCCACCTCGTCGGCGAGCGCCTCGGAGATGCCCTCCAGCGCGAACTTGGTGCCGCTGTACGCCCCGAAGCCCGCGAAGGACATCTGCCCGCCCATGCTGCTCATCTGCACGATCGCGCCCGAGCGCCGCTCGCGCATGTGCGGCAGCACCGCCCGCACCAGGGCGGTCGGCCCGAAGACGTGCAGTTCGAACAGGTCCCGCAGTTCCTGGTCCGTGGTCTCCTCGACGGCGCCGACGTGCGTGCGGCCCGCGTTGTTGACCAGCACGTCGATCCGGCCGTGCCGGGCCAGGACGTCCGCGACCGCCGCCTCGATCGAGGCGCCGTCCGTCACGTCGAGGCGCAGCGCCTCCACCTTGCCCGGGTGGGCGGCCACCAGGTCCGCCAGCGCCTCCGGGCGGCGGGCCGCGCCGGCCACCAGGTCACCGGCGGCGACGGCGGCCTCGGTGATCGCCCGGCCGAACCCGCTGCTCGCCCCCGTCACCAGCCATACCTTGGACACGTCAACTCCCCCGACCCGTCGTGATCTTGACGGGATCAGCCTGCGGCACGGGACCCCCGGGCGTCCAGCTGCGACGGCGAACCGTCCGGCAGGCGGACGGAGTTCAGCCCTCCCGGGCCGCCCGGAGGATCGCCTCCGTCACGCGGGGCAGGGAGTCCGGGTGCAGCCCGAGGAACAGGTTCGGTTCGACCAGCTCCAGTTCCATCAGGCGGGGTTCGCCGTCGTCGCCGTCGACCAGGTCCACGCGCGCGTACAGCAGCTCGGGTGTGCCCGGCACGGCGGCCAACGCCCTCTCGGCCACCGCGAGTTCGGCGGCGGTCGGCTGCCAGCGCACGAGACCGGGGTGGGCGACCTTGTCGGCGTCGTAGGGGGTGCCGGGGGCCAGCACGGCGCCCTTGCGGCTGGCGTGCAACAGCCGTCCGCCGAAGAACTGCAGGGCCCGCTCCCCGCGCACGTCGATGCCCGGCATGTACGGCTGCACCATCGCGGTGAAGCCCTCGGCGTGCATCCGGGCGAGCTGCCGCAGCGCGGTGTCGTGCTCGGCGGGGGTGTAGCGGGCGGCGAACCGGGCGCCCGCGCCCGAGGTCGGCTTGACGACGAACTCGTGGCCGGTGGGCAGGCCGGCCGTCTCGCCGGGGGCTATGTAGCGGGTGGGGACGGTGGGCACCCCGGCCGCCGCCAGCTCGCCGAGGTAGCGCTTGTCGGTGTTCCAGCGCACGACGGACGCCGGGTTGGCCAGCCGGGTCAGGGCGGCGGTGCGCTCCACCCAGGCGGCGAACTCGGCGGCCCGCCAGCTGTAGTCCCAGGTGGAGCGGATGACCACGAGGTCGTATCCGGCCCAGTCGGCCGCCGGGTCGTCCCAGTACCGGGCCTCCGCGTCGGCGCCGGCGTCCCTCAGCGCCCGCACCAGCACCGGCAGATCGGAGTCCTTGCCGGGTCCGGGGCCGGGGTCGTAGGTGGCGAGGGCGATACGGGGCACGGCGGGACTCCCTGTCGTACGCGGGTTCGATGAGGGTGCGGTGGCGAGGCTAACAAGGCCCGCCACGCGCCGTTGCGCTGGTGTAGGAAGGGCGCTGTCGTCCCCGGCAGCCGGCAGCGGCCGGCAGTAAGGAGTGCGCCGCGTGTCCTCTCTCTTCCCCGCCCTGGCGGACGGTCCCCGCGAGGGGGCCGCCCTGC
>NZ_JACBWZ010000904.1 GCF_013870595.1 Streptomyces sp. WELS2
GGCCTTCCTGCTGTTCGCCGCCGCGATGAGCGGCTCCTACGTGCTGGCCTTCCAGGTCTATCTCGCCCTGCCGCTGCACGCCCGTGACCTGTTCGGCGCCCGGACCGGCGTGGTGACGGGCGCGGTGTTCGCCGCCTCCGCGCTGGCCGCGCTGGCGGGGCAGTCGAAGCTGACCGCGTGGGCGCAGCGCACCCTGTCCGGTCCGCGTGCGGTCGTCTACGGCCTGACGGTCATGGGCGCCGCCTTCCTGCCCCTGCTGCCCCGGACGCACGCCACCGTGACCGGGGTGGCCGCCCTGACGGGGTGCGCGGTGCTGCTGGCCTGGGGCGGCGCCCTGCTCTACCCGTTCGAGATGGACACCGTGGTCCGGCTCTCCGGCGACCGGCTCGTCGCCACCTACTACGGCGCCTACAACACCGCCTCCGGGCTCGCCGTCTCGCTCGGCAACCTGGCCGTCGGGGCGCTGTTCGACACCGGGCCGCCCTGGCTGCCGTGGGCGGTGCTGGCCGCCACCGGCCTTTGCTGCGCCGCCCTGGTCGCGTTGCTGCACCGGGCCGGACACCTGGCCGCGCGGCCCGTGCCGACGGCCGGACGACTTGCCGCTGGATAGGGGTAGGGGGTATACCTGTGCTTCATCGGTTGCGATACCCCAACCCTCTAGGGGTATCCGACGCGTTCCGTCTCATCACTCTCAGGAGGAAGCCCATGTCGTCCTGCTGCAGCCCCGACGGCAGCTGCCACTCCGGCTCGGCCACCACCCGGATCACCGTCGACGCCACCAAGACCGTCTACGCGGTGACGGGGATGACCTGCGGCCACTGCGAGGCCGCGGTCACCAAGGCCGTCGGCGGTGTCGACGGAGTGCTGTCGGTCGAGGTGGACGTGAAGACGGGCCGGGTCACCGTGATCGCCCAGGACGACCCCGACGACGCCCTGATCGCCCGGGCCGTCGACGAGGCCGGCTACGCGCTGACCGGCCGCGCCGCCTGAGACCGGTCCCGGGACGCTCCTCGTCGCCGTGCGGGGAGCGGTCCGGCCGGGCCCGTCCAACCCCCGTCGGCGAGCCCGGCCGGATCAGCCGCCCCCGGTCAGGGGGCCACCACGGACACGCGCGCGTGGACGGACAGCCGGGCCTGGACGCCGGCGTCCAGCGGCAGTTCGATCCGGCGGTCGATACGGTCCTCCTCCCAATGCCGGGTGTCGATCAGCCACCAGCGCTCGACATCGACCCGGTACAGACGGTGCGGCGCGGCCCCCCGCAGCCGCTCCGGCGGCAGCTGCCACCGGGCGCGCTGCCCGGCGTCGGGAAACACCGTCTCGTAGAAGGGCGCGTGGTACGCCCCCAGTTCCTCGGGGCCGACCTCCGTGCAGCGGCCGGTGAACTGGGCGCCGTCGACGGACGCGACGGCCACCCCGGCGGCTCCCTCGGTCACGAACAGCGAACCGCTCACCCGCGGGTCCGCGCGGATGTCCCCGCTGTGCCGGGCACCGGTGGACGAGCCGAAGACGAAGCGCAGCGGACCGGCGAACCAGACGTATTCCAGGGTGGCCACCCACGGGGCGCCGTCCCGCGCGGTGGCCAGGTTCAGATAGCGCGCCCGGCGCAGCAGGTGCGCCGTCCGCTCGATCAGGCTCTCGTCGATCGCCATGCGGGACCTCCCGGTGTCGTGGGGCGTGCTCACTTGTGCCGCAGGAAGACCGGCAGGGACGAGATGTCGTTGCCGATGAAGGTCTGCCCGGGCGGCACGTCCTCCGGGCCGACGGCCAGGGCCAGCCGCGGGAACCGGTCGAACAGGGCGGGCAGCGCGATACGGGCCTCCAGCCGGGCCAGGTGCGAGCCCGGGCAGAAGTGCGCGCCGAGGCCGAAGGCGATGTGGTCCTTGTCCTCCCGGTCGATGTCGAAGGTCTCCGGGTCGCGGTGCACCCCGGGATCCCGGCCGTGGGCGCCGTAGCAGATCAGGATGGCGTCCCCGGCGCGGATCACCACGCCCTCGCCGAGGTCGATGTCCTCCTTGGCCCAGCGCATCGGCAGGTGCATCACCGGGCAGTGCACGCGCAGCGACTCCTCGACGGCGTCGTCCCAGCGCGCCGGGTCCGCCCTGAGGATGCCCAACTGGTCGGGCCGGGCGAGGAGTTCGCGGACGGTGTGGTCCAGGAGGTTGATGGTCGTCTGGCTGCCGCCGCCGATCATCAGCAGCAGCGTCGATACCAGTTCGTGCTCGTTCAGCGACTCCTCGCCCTCCTCGCGCGCGGCGAGCAGGAAGCTGGTGAGGTCGTCCGCCGGAGCGCTCCGCTTGGTGGTGATCAGCAGGTGCATCGCGGCCACCAGGTCGCCGTACA
>NZ_JACBWZ010000905.1 GCF_013870595.1 Streptomyces sp. WELS2
GGCGCCACCGCCCACGCGCTGTGACACGTGTCGTGCGCCTGGACCACCGCGCCCGCGGAGCACGGCGGCTGCGAACGACGGCACTGCCACCGCCCACCCCACGACGACCGGACCGTTCCACCGAGCGAACGGGTCACGCGGCCCGGGCGGCCAGGCAGGCGGTAACGTCCGGGTAGTCGCTTGTCCGGCGGGCGGCTGCGAGGTGTCCGCGCTGCGGTGAGGGGGGACTCGACGCGTTCACGGCGGAGTCCCCCTCGTTCGTCCGCCGGTTCAGTGGATGGACGCCGGAAGGTGGAGGCGGCCGTCGTGGAGTTCGGCGACCTGGTCGGCGGCGGTGAGGTGGGCGCGGTCGTGGGTGACCAGGACGGTGGCGGTGGCCCGCTGGTGGGTGAGGCGGGTGATCAGGTCGATGACGGCGGCACCTCGTTCGTGGTCGAGGGCGCTGGTGGGTTCGTCGACCAGGAGGACGGTGGGGTCGTTCATCAGCGCGCGGGCGATGTTGACGCGCTGGCGCTGGCCGCCGGAGAGCTGGTGGGGGCGCCGCGCGGCTTGGCCGGCCAGGCCGACGGCGTCGAGGAGTTCCATCGCGCGGGTGCGGGCGGTGCGGGGCTTTTGGCCGGCGATCCGGGCCATGACCTGGAGCTGCTCGGCGGCGGTGAGGGAGGGCAGCAGGTTGGGCTGCTGGAAGACGATGCCGATCTTGTGGCGGCGTAGTGCGGTGAGTTCGCCGCGGGTCAGGCCGGTGGTGGACCGGCCGTCGACGGTGACGGTCCCGCTCTCGGGGGTGATCAGGGTGGCGGCGACGGCGAGGAGGCTGGACTTGCCGGAGCCGGAGGGGCCGGCCACGGCGGTCATGGTGCCCCGGGGGACATCGAGGGTGACGTGGTCGAGGGCGGTCAGGCGGGTGTCGCCGTCGGGGTAGGTGAGGGTGACGCCGGTCAGGTTCAGGCTCATCGGACGCTCCCCAGGGCGCTCAGCGGGTCGACGGAGGTGATGCGGCGGACGGACAGGGCGGCTCCGAGGACGCCGAGGGCGATGATCACGGCGGCCGGGAGCAGGACGGTGGCGGGTGTGAGGAGGAACGGCACGTCGGAGCCGGACACCAGGGCGCCGAGGGCGACGGCGAGGCCGGTGCCGGTCAGGGTGCCCCCGGTGAGCAGGACGGCGGCCTGGCCGAGGGCGTCCTCGAGGAGGCTCGCGGTGGAGGCGCCCAGTGCCTTGAGGACGGCTACGTCACCGCTGCGCTGGATGGTCCAGACGGTGAAGAAGGCGCCGATGACGAGGGCGGAGATGGCGAACAGGAAGCCGCGCATCAGCTGCAGGGAGCCGTTCTCGGAGGTGTAGGAGCCGATCGCGGACAGCGAGTCGCCGGTGGGGACGGTCCGGGTGCCGGCCCGCCGGTCGACGGCCGCCGTGTCGGCCCCGGAGGTGGTGTCCAGGGCGATGACGGTGGCGCTCGGGCCCCGCCCGTCGCCCACGGGCGGCGCGGTCTTCCGCCAGACGTCGAGGCTGACCCAGATCACCGGGGTGTGGCTGAAGTGGGCATCCCCGGCGACTGCGGCCACTTCCAGCCGCCGGCCCGCCAGGACGAGGAAGTCACCGGCCTGTACGCCCAGGGCGTCGGCGGCCGCGGTGGACGGCACCACCGTGCTGCTGGTGATCCTGTCGCTGTGCGGAGCGAGACGGGAGCCCGGCTCGACACCGAAGGCCGACACCCCGGCGCTCCTTCCTGCCGCGGTGGCCTTGGTGGTGGTGATGCCCAGCGGTTCGGCGCTTTCGACGCCGGGAGCCTTGGCCCACTGCCGCCACTGCCGCTCGGTGACGGTGGAGTCGGCGTACGACAGCTCCTGCCCGTCGCCGGGAGCCTGGAAGGCGATCTTGTCGGCGGGCAGTCCCGTGATCGCGGAGACGTTCTGCCGCCCCAGTCCGGCCGTCAGCCCGGACAGCAGCCCGACCAGCAGGGTGATCAGCACGATGACACTTCCCATCAGGGCGAAACGCCCCTTGGCGAACTTCAGGTCTCTCCAGGCGACGAACACGGTCCTGGCCTGTCCTTTCCGGTGGGGGAAACGGTATGAACCCACCCTCGCCGCCGGCCCCCCGCGCGCGCGTCCGGCGCAGGACGGCACTTGGCGGGCCGGAAGGCGGCAGACGGGTTCCATCTTTCGATGGAGGTCCCGGGCCGCTCCGCTCCGTAACCTGGGACGCACTGTGAACACCGCTGCTCCCGCCCCGACCCCGACCACCCGGGCCCTGGCCTGGTGCCTGCACCTGCTGATCGTCGGCCTGCTCGCCCTGGCCGCCGGCCGCGCCGTGGCCGACGGCCGGCCCCATGC
>NZ_JACBWZ010000906.1 GCF_013870595.1 Streptomyces sp. WELS2
GTTCGCCGCCGTGGACCGGCACGTCGTGGCGGACCTCCGGGGTGGCGCCCGCCGCCGCGCACAGGCGCAGCAGATCGTCCAGGAGGACGGCGTCCTCGGTGATGATGAGCGGCCGTCCGGGCCGGTCCGCCGGACCGGGTGGCGGGTCGTGGGTGACGATTCCGGTCACGGGTGTTCCCCCTTCGCTGTGTGGGCCGTGTGGCTTCCTCGGCCACGCGATTCCCAAAGGTGTGAAGAACCGGCGAGCGGCCTGCTGTGAAGGCCGCCGGAAACCGGCCATACGCGCTGCGGGCAATCGGAACCGGCCAAGAACTCGCCGCGGCCGGAGCACGCTGGAAACACGGTGGCGCGACCCGCGAAATAATGTGGATCTTGGTGGAAAACTGTGGACAACCCCGGCCTTGTGAATAACTTCGTCACCCATACCGGTGACCCCTGCACGGATCCGCAGAGGACTTCCACAGAGCAGCCCGGCAATTACGCGGAGTGACCGATCATGGACATGCCGAAGAAACGGCAACGACGGCGTGACGTCGGCCGTACGACCACGTGAAGAACGGGGAAGCGCGAGAAAACCCGCCCGGACATGCGACGACCCCCGCCGGGGGGGAGAGCGGGGGTCGTCCCCACGGCCGACTCGGGGGGGGAGGAGTCGGACCGGGTTAGCACGGTCGCGAACGATCCGTGACTTCCATGGTGTACCCGAGAGCCCTCTCAGGCAAACCCACGCGCCCCACCTTACGCCGAATGGTGGGCCCCTATGCTCAGGGGTGTGGAAAACCACTCCTTGCCCCGCGCCGCGGCCTTCTTTGACCTGGACAAGACGGTCATTGCGAAGTCGAGCACGCTCACCTTCAGCAAGTCCTTCTACCAAGGCGGTCTGATCAACCGCAGGGCCGCCCTGCGTACCGCATATGCCCAGTTCGTCTTCCTGGCCGGCGGTCTGGACCACGACCAGATGGAGCGCATGCGCGAGTATCTCTCCGCGCTGTGCCGCGGCTGGAACGTCCAGCAGGTGCGGGAGATCGTGGCCGAGACCCTGCACGACCTGATCGACCCGATCATCTACGACGAGGCCGCCTCCCTCATCGAGGCGCACCACGCGGCCGGCCGGGACGTGGTGATCGTGTCCACCTCGGGCGCGGAGGTGGTCGAGCCGATCGGCGAACTGCTGGGGGCGGACCGTGTGGTCGCCACCCGCATGGTCGTGGGCGAGGACAGCTGCTTCACCGGAGAGGTGGAGTACTACGCCTACGGCCCGACCAAGGCCGAGGCCATCCGGGAGCTGGCCGCGTCCGAGGGCTACGACCTCGACCGCTGCTACGCCTACAGCGACTCGGCGACCGACCTGCCGATGCTCCGCACCGTCGGACACCCGCACGCCGTGAACCCGGACCGCGCGCTGCGCCGCGAGGCCCTCGCGCACGGATGGCCGGTCCTGGAGTTCCGCCGGCCGGTCCCGCTCAAGAAGCGGCTGCCGACGTTCTCGGTACCGCCCCGTCCCGCGCTGGTCGCGGCGGCGGCCATAGGCGCGGCGGCGGCGACCGCCGGCCTCGTCTGGTACGCCGGCAGGCGCCGCGCCACGGCCTGAGCAGCGCCCGATTCATCCCGTTCGAGGGCGAAAGTAAAGAAGTGCGGGCAGGGGTTCCGCTTCCTCCCGGCTCGCGGTACAAAGAACGTAGGCCCGCGAGACCAAAAGGACATCCGGGAGGATTCCCTGTCTCTACGCACTTGGCCCACGGACCTCGCATGAACACCGGGCACCCACGCGACGTCGACCCGTCGATTACGGGCCAGCCGCACCAGGACGGGCAAAGCACCCCGACCTGATGGGCGACATATCGAGGACGCTTGGTAACCCGGTGAGCATGCCAGCGGCGGTACGAGCATTCGTACCGCCGCATCTCCGTTCTCTCAGGCCGCGCCGCGCTGGAGCGCCTCGCAGACCGCCGTCGACTCGCGCACGCCCAGCTCGACCGCCCGTCCACAGTGGGCGATCCACGCCGCCATGCCCTCGGGCGTGCCGGAGACATAGCCCTCGAGGGCGGCCAGGTAGGAGGCGCGGCCCAGTTCGGCGTGGCCGACCTCGGCCGGACAGACGGCCTTCGGGTCCAGACCGCTGCCGATCAGCACGATCCGCTCGGCCGCGCGCGCGACCAGGCCGTTGTGCGACACGAAGGGGCGCAGCGCCAGCAGCTCGCCGTGCACGACGGCGGCCGTCACCAGGGCCGGGGCCGAGGTGCCGGCGATGATCAGGTCCGCCAGCCCCTCCAGCCGGCCGGAGACCTCCCCGGCGTCGGGCAGCGGCAGTTCGACCAACGGCTCGTCCACCGG
>NZ_JACBWZ010000907.1 GCF_013870595.1 Streptomyces sp. WELS2
GGCTGGTCGCGGTCGGCGACGCGCAGGTCGCGGCGGCCGTCTACCGCAACCCGCGGACCACCCAGTCCCTGCGCCGTACCATCGCGGAGCGGCTCGACACCGTACCGCTGGACGACGCGCTGCGCGCCGAGCTGACGGCGCCGCACGGACAGGTCCCGCGCACCTGGGCCGTCCCGCTGCTCGGCTCCGGAGACCCAGAGCTCGTGGTGCCGGCGCTGCGGTGGGGGGTGCGGCAGGTCGCCCAGCAGTACGCCCTGCTGCGAATCTGGGAGCGGACCGGACCGGTCAGGATGGACTGCGGGATGAGCATCAGCACCCCCGTGCCGCCGCGCGCGGAAGGCCGGAACGACACCTTGAGCCCGTGCTTGCGGGCGAGCCGGCCGACCACGGCGAGCCCGAGCCGGGTGCCGGTCAGACCGCCCAGCCCGGAGACGTCGCCGGCGACCGCCCGCTCGGCGCGGCGCAGCTGCACATCGCCCATCACCAGCCCGCTGTCCTCCACCGACACGATGACCCCGGCCGGCACCTCCTCCACGTACACGTGGACCTCGGCCGTGGGCGGCGAGAAGTTCGCCGCGTTGTCGAGGAGTTCGGCGAGCGCGTGCATCACGCCCTCGGCGGCGTGCCCGGCGACGGCGGCCTCGCTCGTCGAGTGCACCCGCACCCGCCGGTAGCCGGCGATCCGGCCCATCGCGCCGCGCAGGATCGACTCCATGCTGATCGGCCGCGCCCACCGGCGCCCCGAACGCGCCCCGGTGAGCACGGCGATGGAGTCCGCGAGCCGGCCGGCCTGGGCGGTGCGGTGGTCGAGGTGGAGCAGATCGTGCAGCACGTCCTCGTCGGTGTGCCGCTCCTCCATCGCCCGCAGGTCGGCGAGCGTCGCCGTGGCCAGGGCCTGCATCCGGGCGGCGACGTTGGCGGTCGCGGAGACCGCGGCCGCCCGCTCACGCCTGGCCTGCTCCAACTCGCCCGCCAGCCGGGCGTTCTCCTGCCGGAGCCGGTTCAGCTCCCGGGTGCCCTCGGCGACCAGGCGGTCCCGTTCGGCGGTGAACGACTCCGTCAGCTCGGCGCGCTGCCGGGCCAGTTCGTCCACGAGCCGCTGCTGCTCCTGGCGCGCATCCTCGGTGGTACGGGCCTGTTGCTGGAGCAGTCGTCCGACGTCCTGGGTGACATCCTCCAGCCGCTGCCGGGTGTCGCGGGCGGTGCGTCGCGCGTGCGCGGCCATGGCCACCGCCACGCTGAGGACGACCGCCGCCACGGCTCCACCGCCGGCGAGGGGGGTGCGTGCCGCGCCCGGTGCCACCGCCACGGCCGCGCAGACCGCGAGCGCCGACAGCACACCGGTGACGGCTAGGGCGGAGACGAACGTACGGAGGGAGGGTCGGTCGCCGGGATGCGTGGGCGCGGTCATCGGTCCGGTCTGGTCCTCATGCGGCTGGGAGACATGGCACTGGTCGTGAATTCGCGGTCACTATACGAGAGTTCGTGATCAAAAAAGAACAGAACCCCTGAGATCAGGGCTTCCGACGGCCATCCCCGCCGAGCTGCCGGTACCGGGGGGACGGATCAATGGGGGCGAAGGTTGCTTCTCGGCACTTGATTCCCATGGTGGGACTTGCCACTCCTTAAGGATCTTGACGCCCCTGTTCCGGATCGCTGGACTGTCACCGGTGATCGATGAAGGACCCACCCCGCGGGCCCGCACCACGCTCGCCCGGCTCGTCCGGTGCGCCGTGCGCACGCTGGGCACCGAGTGGCACGGCATCGTCGTCGACCCGGTACGGCGGCTCGCGCGGCGCGGACTGTCCGGGCTGCTGCTCGCGTTCGTCGCCGCGTTCGGTGTCGTCTTCTTCCACGACATCGCCCAGCACCCCGCCGGAGCGGTGTGGGTACGACGGCTCGGCGGCGTCCAGGCCGACCTGCCGCTGTGGCTGTCCCTGCTGCGCACCCCCGTGTCCCTGTACGTCCCGGCGCTGGACCTGCCGGTGTGGGCGGGCATCACCCAGCTGTTCCTCGCCTTCGCCCTCGCCGAACTGACCCTGGGCCGGGCCCGGACCCTGTTCATCGCCTACACCACCACCCTGGCCGGCACCCTCACCGCCCGGCTGATGGTCGCCCTGGGGCCCGGCTGGTGGGGGTTCGGGCTGCCGCCCGAGGCCGGGCGGGTGCTCGACACCGGCCCCTCCGCGGCCGTGGTGGGCCTGTTCACCTATCTCGCGGTGGTCCGGCGCGCCCCCGTGGTGTTCACCCTGACCGGCGGCTCGATGGTGTGGGAGTCCATCGCCGTACCCAACCTGGCGGGCCGCGAACACCTGATCGCCGTGGCCACGGCC
>NZ_JACBWZ010000908.1 GCF_013870595.1 Streptomyces sp. WELS2
GCGGTCGCCGACGGCGCCGCCGTCCACTGCGCGGCAGGGGTACGCGCGGTGGAGGACGACGGCGGCCGCCCCGCGGTGGTCACCGACGCCGGTGTCATCCGCGCCGGGGCCGTCGTCTCGGCGGTCGGGCCCTGGGCCGCCGACCCGGTACCGGGACTGCGGCCGGCCACTCCCGTGCGCACCCGCTCGATCCAGGTGAGCATCGTCGAGCGCCGCCCGTCCGCACCGCCGCACGCGACCTTCGTCGACCTGCGCACCGGCCGGTACGCGAAGCCGGTCGGTACGGACCGCACGCTCATCGGCATGCCGCACCTCGTCTGGGACCGCCCGGTCGACGCACCCCCGGACCCCGCGCACGCACAGGCCACCGTGGCCGCGCTCACCCCACACCTGCCGTGGCTCCCCACGGCGCACCTCGTCACGACGATCCGTGCCGCGGACGCCTACGCCCCCGCGCCCGGCGGCGGCGCGGCGTCCGGTCTGCTGGAGGGCACGGGCGTGCCGCACGTGTGGTCGGTGCGGGCCTGGAACGGCGGCGGCGTCAAGACCGCGCCCGAGGTCGGCCGCCTCATCGCCGACGCGGTGGCGGCCGGCATCCTTCCGCCCTCCGCCTGACCTGCCCGCCCGGCCGCGTCCACCCACTCGTACTCGCTTCCCATCAAGGGGGAACAGTGACCCACTGCCATGACGTGATAGGCATCGGATTCGGCCCGGCCAACCTGGCCCTGGCCATCGCTCTCGAGGAAGAGGGCCACGACGTCGACGCACGCTTCCTGGAAAGCCGGCCGGGCCCGTCCTGGCAGAGCGCCATGATGCTCGACGGGTCGGACATCCAGAACCACCCGGTGCGCGACCTGGTCTCGTTGCGCAACCCGCGCAGCCGCTACAGCTTCATCAACTACCTGTTCGAGAACGGCCGGTTGCTCGACCACCTCAATCTCCCGATGGAGTTCCCGCTGCGCAAGGAGTACGCGCAGTACGTCACCTGGGCCGCCGGCCACTTCGGCGGGCTCGTGGACTACGGGGTGCGCGTCACCGACGTCGCCCTGGACCGCGACGCCGCCGGCGAGCAGCGTTACGTCGTCACCACGTCCGAGGGTGAGACCCTCCACGCACGCACTCTCGTGATCGGCACCGGGCGCGCTCCCTTCGTCCCGGAACCGTTCGACTCCGTGGATTCCCCCCGCGTCTTCCACCTGACGCGCTACCTTCCGGCCCTGCGGCGGCTGGAGGAGCTCTACGAGGCAGGCCGGGAGCCGCGCGCGGTGACGGTCGTCGGCGGCAGCCAGAGCGCGGTCGAGCTCACCCTCGACCTTGCCCGGCGCTTTCCCCGTACCGAAGTCACCACGCTGGTGCGGTCCCTGACGCTTCGTGAGAAGGACTGCAGCCCGTTCAGCGAGGAGGGGTACTTCCCCGATTTCACGGACTACTACTACCGCGCTTCCCGAGAACGCAAGGCCGCCATCGACTCGTTCATGCGGCTCACGAACTATTCGGCCGCCGACGGCGACGTGCTGCGCGAGCTGTACCGGCTGATCTACGAGCAGCGCCTCGACGGCGACCAGCGCGTGTTCGTCAGGGGCAGCCGCCAGGTCCGGGCCCTCGACGTGCGCGAGGACGGTGTCCGGCTCGGCGTGGAGGAGCTGAACACAGGGGAGTCCGAGGAACTCGACGCGGACTTCGTCGTCCTGGCCACCGGGTTCCGTGACCTCGGCCCCGCCTCCCACCAGGAACGCGTGCCCGCCCTCATGGCCGGGATCGCCGACGACTTCGCCTTCGACGACCACGGGTACCTGGATGTCGGGCCGGAGTACGACGTGCGGCCGACGGCGGCCGGCACCCCCGCGCTGTTCCTCAACGGCCTGTGCGAGTCCAGTCACGGCATCGGCGACGCGGGCTCCTTCAGCCTGCTGTCGCTCAGGGCCAAGGTCATCGCGGACAGCCTCCGCATGCGTCTCCCGTAATGGAGACGGGCATCGGCGCTCCGCCCGCCCTCGGCCGGGCAGCCGCGGCAAGCGGCGAGGAGACCGTGCGCGGTGCGCCGTCGGCCATCGCCGGGCAGCTCTGCCGGGGTGTCCTCGGCGCCGGAATGCCGGTCATGCCTCCCGTCGTCGAAGCCCTGGCGCGCGGCCACAGCCTGCTCGTCTGGTCCGCCCACCTCCTGCTCGGCGGTTCCGTCAGTCTCATGCTGGCCGCGCTGGTGCGCACCCGGGTCGGCCCGATGCCGTTGGCGGGTACCGTCGGCGCGTTGCTGGGCACGTGGGCGGAGCGGGCGGTGGACGCCGTGTTCGCCGTCGCGTTCACGGCCGGGCAGGCGGCG
>NZ_JACBWZ010000909.1 GCF_013870595.1 Streptomyces sp. WELS2
CCACCGACGGCCTGGCCCACGGCGGTGACCAGCAGCAGGGTGACCAGCAGCCGGCGGCGGCCGACGATGTCACCGAGCGGCACCAGCAATGCCAGGCCCACCGTGTAGCCCGCGGTGGAGGCCGTGACCACCAGGGACGCGGTGCCGCTGCCGACGCCGAACGCCGAGGCGACCGCGGTGAGCAGCGGGTGCGCGTAGTAGATGTTGGCGACGGCGAACCCCGCGGCCACGGCGAACACCGTGACCAGACGGTCGGGGAGCCCGCCCGCCGGACGCAGCGCCGCGCGGGCGCCACGTCCGGCAGGCCGGGCCGAGGCGGCATGGGACATCACGGCACCAGCACGATCTTTCCGGTGGTGCGGCCCGTCTCGCCGTACTCGTGCGCCTTGGCGGCGTCGGCCAGCGGGAAGACCTGGTCCACGTGGACCTTCAGCCGTCCCGCCGTCACCAGCCGCGCCAGTTCCTCGAGCCCGGCGTGGTCGGGCTCGACCAGGAAGCCCGTCACCCGTACGCCGAGGCTCGCGGCGTACGTGGCGAGTTCGGGGCTGACGTGGCCGATCACGGTGACGAGCAGTCCGTCCGGGCGCAGTGTGCGGGCCAGTTCGAAGCTGTGGTCGCCGCCGAGCAGGTCGAGGACGACGTCCTGCCCGGTCACCCTGTGGTGCAGCGGTCCGGTGGTGTAGTCGACGGGGTGCTCGACGCCGACCTCGCGCAGGAACCCGTGCTTGGCGGCGCGGGCGGTCCCGGTGACCTCGGCGCCGTGGGCGCGGGCGATCTGTGCCGCCAGGTGACCGACGCCCCCCGCGGCGGCGGTCACCAGCACCCGGTCGCCCGCCTTGACGTGCGCGGTCTCCACCAGGGTCTGCCAGGCGGTGAGCCCGGCCAGGGGCAGCGCGGCGGCCTCCTCGAAGCTCAGCTCCCCGGGTTTGCGCGCGAACTGCCGGGCGGGAGCGGTGACATACTCCGCGTAGGCGCCGCCCGGGCGGGGGAAGCCGATGAGACCGAACACCTCGTCCCCGGGCTGGAATCGGGTCACCCGCGGCCCGGACTCGACGACGCCGGCGACGTCCCAGCCCTGCACGAACGGCGGGGTGCCCAGTGCGCCGGGCGGGAACACGCCGGAGCGGATCTTCCAGTCGACGGGGTTGACCCCGGCGGCGGCGACCTTGACCAGGACCTCGGTGGGCAGCGGGGCGGGACGCCCGGTACCGGTGAGGCGCAGCACGTCCGGCGCGCCGACGGCGGTGGTGACGACGGCTTTCACCGGCCCACCCGCTCGTCCAGGTAGGCGGCCCACTCGGACAGTTTCTGGCCGAGGTCCAGATCGCCCTCCGGCACCTCGATGCCGAACTCGCGCTGGACGAAGAGGGCGATCTCGATCAGGGCGAGCGAGTCCAGGGCCAGTTCGTCCAGACTCTGGTCGGGGTGGAGCTTCTCGACAGGGACGTCGGCCTTCTCGGCTATGAACGCGAGCAGGCCCGGATAAGCCGTGAACAGCATGGTGTACTCCCTCCTCGGAGGCGTGCTCCGGGGCTTGTGTGGACGGGTGACGCGCGGGTGGCGGCGTCTCGTCCCCGGGGTTCAGGCGGCCGGTGTGCGCGGCCGGGTCAGGCCGTGCGGCCAGGTCAGGGTGACGGCGCCCCAGGTGGTGCCGGCGCCGAAGGCGGTCAGCAGCACCCGGTCGCCGGGGCGCAGCCGGCCCTCGCCGGCCGCGTCGTCCAGGGCCAGCGGGATCGAGCCGGCCGCGGTGTTGCCGGTGTGGCCGATGTTGACGTAGGCCCGTTCCCGGTCGGCGCCGAGCTGGTCGGCGACCGCGTGCAGGATGCGCACGTTGGCCTGGTGGCCGACCAGGAGGTCCACATCGGCGGTGGTCCAGCCGGTGCGGGCCAGCACGGTCCGCGAGGACTCCGTCATGCGCAGCACGGCGTTCTTGAACACCTCGCCGCCACGCATGGTGAGGTAGTGGTCCTCGCGCAGTGCCTCGGTGTGGTGGCTGCGCTGCCGTGAGCCGCCGGCCGCCACGCGGATCAGGTCCGCCTGGAGTCCGTCGCTGGCCAGGTCCATCGCGCGCAGGGCCCCCGGCTCGTCCGCGCGGCCCGCGCGCAGCACCACGGCGCCGGCGCCGTCGGCGAAGATCGGCGCGGTGGCGCGGTCATGGGGGTCGACGAGCGTGGTGAAGGCGTCGGCGCCGATCACCAGCACGCTGTCCGCCACCTCGGCCGCGATCAGGCCGGCCCCGGTGACCAGGGCGTACAGGAACCCGGAACAGACGGCTCCGACGTCGAAGGCCGGTACGGTGCCCAGGCCCAGCCCGGCGG
>NZ_JACBWZ010000091.1 GCF_013870595.1 Streptomyces sp. WELS2
CACCGGCACATGATGACAGGCGCCGACAGGAGCGTCACCCCTGTTGACACCTGTCTCAGCCGGTGGACGGCCCCGGCCGTTCCCCCTCCGCCCGGCAGTCGTCGGCGCGAGTCCCGGTCCCGGCCTCGATCCGTGCGATCAGGTCGTGAGCGGCGATGCCGGCGCGTTCGAGGACCTCCACGGCCCGGGACCCGGGGTCGGCGGCGAGCGCCGCGAGCAGATCGGTACCGGCGACACGGTGGGCGTTCCGGCGCCGGGCGCGGGCGCGGGCGTCGACGAGCACGGCGGCAGCGGCGGGCGACCAGCGGCCGGCGTCCCGGCCCGTGGTGTCGGTGTACCGGCCCGTGGTGCCGGCGGCCGGCTGCCCGGGGCCTGCGGGCGCGGCTACGACGGGGAGCGCGCCGGAGTCCTCGACGCCGGCCCGCCAGCGCAGTCCGTAGCCGATGCTGCGCTGCACGAGGTAGCCGAGGAGCCGGGCGAGCCGCCGCGGTTCGCCCACGGCGGCGCGGGCCTCGGGGTCGTGTTCCAGCAGGGCGTGGAGCAGATGGGCGGTGTCGGTCTGCCGGTCCCCGTCCCGGACGGCCCTCCTGCGGGCACCGGCGACCACCGCCGCCAGCTCCGCGTCGAGCCCGGCGGCGCCGTCCTGGTGCGGAACCGCTTGGTCGGGGGCGGTCCGGTCGGCTGTACGGGGTTGCACATCCCCTACCTCATCAGCCCCAACAGGACGGGACATCCGCGACAGGAACCATTTTCGCGTCCCACGCGGAGTGGACATCACCGGACCGGATTTCATCCTTACGGAGGAGATCCGGCCGATGTGGTCCGACTCCACGCGCGCCGCCTTGCCGTCCTTCCGGCGGAAGCCGACTGGACCATCAGGGAGCCACGGTTCCGCACCGACGAGCCGGGACCGGTCGCCGTACGGGCCTCAGTGCTCGTCGGCGAGGATCAGATACAGCTTCTTGCGGGCGTCGTTGACGACGGCGAGCGCCTTCTCCCGCTGTTCCTTGCTGCCGGTCTTCCAGACCTGGCCGAAGGCCTCCATCAGACCGAAGCCGGCCTGGCGGATCTCACCGAGGGCCTCCCAGTCGACCCCGCGCGAGGCCTCCTCCCAGGGGGCGTCGGGCCCCTCCTCGGCGGCGGTACGTCCGCTCTCGGTGAGCGCGAACAGTTTCTTGCCGCCCTCGCTCCGGCTGGCGATCAGGCCCTCGTCCTCCAGCAGTTGGAGGGTGGGGTACACCGAACCGGGACTGGGCTTCCAGGCGCCGCCGCTGCGTTCGGCGATCTCCTGGATCATCTCGTACCCGTGCATGGGCCGCTCCCTGAGCAGGGCCAGGAGCGAGGCGCGCACATCACCGCGACGCGCCCGCCCCCGCGGACCCCCGCGGCCCCGCGGCCCCCAGGGACCGGCCCCGAACCCGGGTCCACCGGGCCCGAACCCCGGCCCGAACGGCCCGAAGGCCCCCCGCCGCCCCTCGAAACCGCCCACACCCCAGCGCCCGGAACCCTCGTGCCGGTGCCCACGCTCGAATCCATGGCCACGCATCGCGATCACTCCATCCCGTCGATCAGCCACGTACACATCGCGTATCGTTCGCGATGCTTCAACGATATATCGGTAATGGGTCTATGCCAACACCCTCACGACAACCGCTTGGGGCATGGACACGCCCTGCACCCAGCCCGCGGCGGACGGCGGCTACTGGGTCTCCCCCCTTGGTTTCGGCCCTCTAGGCTGGCGCGGTGACTGATGAGCAGCCGCGGGTGCGGCCGTCGGGAGTGTGGGCCACGGCGGTGGGGGTGGCCAGGGTGCGGGCGCTGGAGACCGAGCGGGAGGACGCGCTGTTCCGCGACCCGCTGGCACAGGCCTTCGCCGCCGCCGGCGGCCTGTGGCCCTCCTCGCCGCCGCCCGAGGACGAGGCCGCGCGCCGCCGCCGGCTGGCCGTGTCGTTGTCCATCGTCATCAGGACGAAGTTCCTCGACGACCTGTTGCGGCAGGCCTCCGCCGCCGGGGTGCGGCAGGTCGTGCTGCTCGGCGCCGGCATGGACAGCCGGGCCTTCCGGACGCACTGGCCCGAGGGCACCCGGCTCTTCGAGGTCGACACCGCCGCGCCACTGGACTTCAAGGCCTCGGTACTGCGCCGGGAGCGGGCCGTCGCGCGTTGCGAGCGGATCACCGTCGCGGTGGATCTGCGCGAGGACTGGCCGAGCGCGCTGGCAGCCGCGGGGCACGACCCGGCGTCGCCGACCGTGTGGATCGCCGAAGGACTGCTGATCTACCTGCCCGAGGACGCGGTGGACCTCCTGCTGGCCCGGATCGGCGCGCGGTCGGCGGCAGGCAGCCGGATGGGGCTGACACTGGGCTCGCGCGGCGTGATCGAGCGCTTCGGCGCGGACGCCGGACCGGGATCGGCGGCGTCGATGTGGGTGTCGGAGATGCCCGACGACCCGGTGGGCTGGCTGGCCGGGCACGGCTGGGAGGCCGTCGGCCACACGCTGCGCGAGCGCGCCGCCGCCTACGGCCGCCCGGTCGGCACACCTCCGCAACACGAGGAGGGGCCCGGCGGACTGATCTCGGCGGTCCGCCGGTAGCGCGCCTACGGACGGTGCCACGAACACGACGCGTCCGGGGCGGGACGGGCCGAAGCGGGTGGACACCGTGGACACCCTCGGCTGCGTGGCCCGTCGTCCGGACGTGATCCGGGGAGGCCCCGCCGCCTGGTCGCCGACGGGCGCATGCACCGGCGGGCCGCCGCGCGTCGTCTTCGCCGGCGGCCCGGACCGCTTTGTCCCCGGCGGGTTCCCCATGGGCTCGGGGGACGTGGGACACGTACGGGCGGTGGAGGTGGCGGAGATCGACGGCCGGCCGCTGCCGGCGGCGGTGACGGCCACGACAGCCTTCGCCACCGGCCCCTCGGATTCGTAGGCCCGGTGGCGAAGGCGTGGGCTGTGCCGAGCGCTCAGGGAACGACCCGCACCGACCGGGGGCCGCCCTGACCGGAGTCCGCCCGGCCGGGTGCCAGGACCGCCACGCGGTGGGTGCGCCACGCGCATACGCCGCCCAAGCGGGTATTTCCTCTGGTCCGGCGGGCGGAGCGGACCGGGGAAACCAGTCCGGCCCTCGTGAATTGGCCTTGGTCCCGGGGCCGTCGCGGCCGCTAGCGTCGGCGTCATGCGCATTCGAATCGTGGACGCCTTCGCCGACCGCCCGTTCACCGGCAACCCGGCCGGAGTCCTGCTCCTGGACGACGTCTTCCCGGACGACGACTGGCTCCAGAACGTCGCCATGGAGGTGAACCACGCGGAGACGGCGTTCGCCCACCCGCTGCCCGAAGGCGGTGAGGCGGACTGGGCGCTGCGCTGGTTCACCCCCGTCACCGAGGTCGCGATGTGCGGGCACGCCACCCTCGCCACGGCCCACGTCCTGCACACCACCGGTGCCCACGAGGGGCCGGTGCGGTTCGTCACCCGCAGTGGCGTGCTGATCGCCACGCCCGGCGCGGACGGCTCGCTCACCCTGGACTTCCCGACCGCCCCGCTCACCCCGGCCGAGCTGCCCGCCGGGGTCGCCGAGGCGCTCGGCGCGCGACCGCTCGCCGCCTTCGACACCGGGCCCGGCGTCGGTGACCTGCTGGTGGAACTGGCCGACGAGAAGACCGTCCTCGGGCTCTCCCCCGACCACAAGGCCCTCGGCGGCTACTCCGCGCGCGGCCTCATCGCCACGGCCCGCGCCGAGGATCCCGCCCGCGGCTACGACTACGTCTCGCGCTGCTTCTTCCCCAACGTCGGCATCGACGAGGACCCGGTGACCGGAAGCGCCCACACGGCGCTCGCCCCGTACTGGTCGCCCCGGCTCGGCAGCGACGACCTCACCGGGCTCCAGGCGTCCCGCCGTACCGGACTGGTCCGCACCGGTCTGCGCGGCGCGCGTACGCTGCTCACCGGCCGCGCGGTGACGGTCATCGAGGGGGACCTGCGCGCCTGAGCGGCTCGCCGGGCGGCCGCACGGTCAGGCCGTCGGCAGCCAGCCCACCTTGCCCGCGAGGAGGGCGTAGCCGACGAACGCCCCGATGTCGAGCAGGGAGTGCGCGACGACCAACGGGCCGACGCGCCCCCAGCGGCGGTACAGCCAGACGAACACCACACCCATGGCCATGTTGCCGAGGAAGCCGCCGATGCCCTGGTAGAGGTGGTACGAGCCGCGCAGGACCGCGGCGGCCAGCAGGGCGGCGCCCGGGCCCCAGCCCAACTGGCCCAGTCTGCGCAGGAGATAGCCGACGACGATGACCTCTTCGAGGACCGCGTTCTGCACCGCCGACAGGACCAGCACCGGGTACTTCCACCAGACGTCCGGCAGTGCCTCGGGTACGACGGTGAGGTTGAAGCCGAGGCCCCGGGCGGCCAGGTAGAAGGCGATGCCGGTGCTGCCGATCACGGCCGCGACCCCGGCGCCCCGGGCCAGGTCGGGCCAGGGGCGGGTGCGGTCGAAGCCGAGGGAGCGCAGGCTCGCGCCCTCGCGCAGCAGCAGGTGGGCGACGAGGGCCACGGGGACCAGCGCGGTGGCGATGCCGAAGAGCTGCCAGGCCAGGTCAAGCCAGGGGCGGCCCGGAGCGGCGGAGGCGTTGAGGGTGGCCGCCTGGTCCTTGAGGCCGCCCGGCTTGGTGACCGAGCCGATGAAGCTGATCAGCGCGGACACCCCGCTCGCCCCGAGGGACAGCGCCAGCACGAGCAGCGTCTCGTCCCGCAGCGTCCGCCGCGGGTCGCGTGCCCGCGCCGGGGAATCGGCCACCGTGTCCGCCTCCACCCGCACTCCCGCCTCCAGCCGGCTCATGGGCCCCTGGCCCACCTTCGCCTGGCAAGGATCGCAGAAGCGCACCCGGACCCCACACACCAGCCCGCGCCCGAACACGTCCGAATCCCCGGCGCCGGCCCGCACGAGCGCCGACGGCGGCTCTCAACCGAGCGGCACGACACGGGGCGTCCACACGGCACCCGGCCCGGCCACCGCCTCCCTGCTCCTCTTCCTCTCCTTGTGCGCCCGGCGGGGCGCCCTCACCCCAGCGGTACCGGCTCCGGCAAGCCCACCGGCCACGTGTGGACCGGTTCACCGCCGTGCATCAGCTCGGCGTACCGGCGGGTCGTCGCCGCCAGGGCCGCCTCGCGGGACAGGCCCCGTTCCAGCGCCCGGCGGAAGGTGGCCGCCTGCCAGGACGCCCCGTTGACCCGGCGCCGGCAGCGCTCCTCGATCACGCCCAGGTACAGGTCCCGGTCGGCGGCCTCCACACCCCACGCGTCCAGCCCGGCCGCGGCGAGCGGCAGCAACTCGTCGCGGACCAGCGTCACCGCGTCGACCTCGCCGGTGCCGCCGTAGCGTCCCCGCCGGGGCCAGACGAAGCGCGCGTCGATCCCGTACCGGCAGGCCGCGTCGAAGTTGGCCTCGGCCGCGGCGAACGGCAGCCGCGTCCACACCGGCCGGGGCTCCTCGGCGAGGGCCCGGACCAGGCCGTAGTAGAAGGCCGCGTTGGCGATGACGTCGGTGATGGTCGGACCGGCGGGCAGCACCCGGTTCTCCACGCGCAGATGCGGCAGGCCGTCCGCGATGCCGTACACCGGCCGGTTCCAGCGGTAGATCGTGCCGTTGTGCAGCACGAGTTCGCCGAGCCGGGGCACCCCGCCGGCCTCGATGACCTCCAGCGGCTCCTCGTCGTCGCAGATCGGCAGCAGCGCCGGGAAGTAGCGCAGGTTCTCCTCGAACAGGTCGTACGCCGAGGAGATCCACCGCTCGCCGAACCAGGTCCGCGGCCGTACCCCCTGTGCCTGCAACTCGGGCGGCCGGGTGTCGGTGGACTGCAGGAACAGCGGGGGCCGGGACTCGCGCCACAGCTCGTGCCCGAAGAGGAACGGCGAGTTGGCGCCCACGGCGATCTGCGCGGCGCTCGCCGCCTGGGCCGCGTTCCACACGTCCGCGAACCGGTCCGGGGTGACCTGGAGGTGCAGCTGCACCGAGGTGCACGCGGCCTCGGGCACGATCGACTTGGACGTGCACACGAGGTGTTCCACGCCATCGATGTCGAGCCGGAAGTCCTCGCCGCGCGCGGCGACGATCTGGTCGTTGAGGAGGGTGTAGCGGTCGACCTCGGAGAGGTTGGAGGAGACCAGGTCGTCCCGGTCCAGGGTGGGCAGGATGCCGATCATCACGATGCCCGCGTCCACCTCGCCGGCCTTGCGGTCGGCGTAGGCGAGCGAGGTGCGCAGCTCCTCGGCGAGCCGGTCGAATACCCGCCCGCCCAGCCGGTGGGGCGCGATGTTCACTTCAAGGTTGAACATGGCGAGTTCTGTTTGGAAATCACGGCTCGCGATGCGTTCCAGCACCTGACCGTTCAACATTTTCGGCATACCATCGGGGCCGGCGAGATTCAATTCTATCTCCACCCCCATGAGGTTCTTGGGGCGGTCGAATCGCTTCTCCCGCAACAATCGCTCCAGCCCCGTCAGACACTTCTGGAGCTTTTCGCGATAGCGCTGGCGATCGGACAGGTCGAACTGCCCCGCCACGATCTTTTCCCCCATCGAAGTGTCCCTCCTCGGATGGGCGGGCCGGCGCTCCGGCCGCCGGGCTCCCGGTCAGGGGGGATGATGCCCAGCGGAAGCGATCGATAACGTCTCCTGCCGGCCCGCCGCCCGTTACTCTGTCGGAATGTTCCCGGCGGCACATTCACGAGGCATGCCGCAGGTGCACCCTCGGGTGCCCCGAACGCCTCGTGAAAAACGCCGACGGCATCCGGCCGACCGCTACCGGCGCGTAATGCGAGGTCAGCGGCGACCGGTCGGCCCGGAAATCGGGATGAGTTCGGCATATCGACGACCTAATTCATCCTTGCCTCCGGGAACGAAGTCGGATAGCCGAAACATCGACCGAACAAACGTCGTATAAACTTCGTGCGCACGGCAGAGGTGGCACCCTCGGTCCTGGTTTCCGAGGCGTTACCGCCGTCCCGGTTGACGGGGGGCGGGCCGAGCCGGACTCTCGTTCACACCCGACCCGGGCCCCCACCTCTCCGGCCTTCCGTGAGCAGACAGCGCCGTCCGCCCCACCCCCTCCTCGCGCCGCCGCGCCTGTCGAATGAGAGGCGACCCACATGCCGCTGCACGTACCCCCTGCCCCCGCGCCCGCCCTGCGCTCCGTCCTCACCGCCCTCGGTTCTCCCACCGCGGTCCGTGAGGCGCGCACCCCTTCCCTGCGCGCCGCGCAGGGGCCCGCGACACCCGAACTGCCGTTGCCGGTCCATGTGTGGGACCGCATCTCCGAACAAGGCCTGTCCGCGACCCGGCTGACCGGCTGGCGCTTCCTGATCCGGTGCGGCGACCGCGCGGTGGCCGCAGCCGACACCATGCTCACCCCCGACGGCTGGACCTTCTCGCACTTCTTCGAAGGCCCGTACATCGCCTCCACCGAACGTGCCCTGAAGCAGGCCGACGCGCTCCAACTCCCGTACCAACCCAGGCTGTTGTCCGTGCCCGGGCTGTACATGCTCACCCTGTGGCTGCACGGCGACCACTCCGGCGACGGCACCGAGGGCCATCCGGCCGCCACCGATCTCCTGGTCCCGCTGGCCCCGGCCCCGCCCGGCATTCCGGCCCACCGTCCCTTCCGTGTCGCCGAGTTGCTTCCGGTGCTGACCCGGCGGGTGACTCCGCTCCCGCTGCTCGGCCCGACCGCGCTCGGCTCACCCGCCGCCTGACCGACACCCCGCCTACCCCGCTTCCCGCCCGGGAAGCGGGGTAGGCCGTATCCGGAGCCCGGGTACGGCCGTTTACAGGGCCCGGGTACGGCCCACCCCGGAGCCCGGGTACGGCCGTACCCGGGCAGCCCCGCGGGCCGGACTAGTCCCTTCCGGCCAGGACGAACCACCCGAAGTGACCGTGGGGTTGGGCTGAACCGCCCGCGCGGGTGACGCGTCATGAACCTGTGAGAAGCGGTGGTGGGAAAAGCCTGCGGAACGAGACGCAGGAGAGAACACTGGATACAGACCGACTCTTTCATCACGGGGGACGGACATGATCACAACAGAGCGAAAGATCCCGCCCATGTGCCAGCACCAGCCGCCGTGCCCGCCAGCCGAATCCGCCGACCGGGAGTCCGCCCGCCTTGTGGCGCACCACCCGGAGCAGGGGTGGAGCCTGCTGTGCAACGGCGTCCTGCTCTTCGAGGACACCGGTGAGCTGCTGCCCGACGGCCGCATCATCGCCCCGCACCGCCCGCTCGGTGCGGAGCAGGTGATGACCGCCGCCTGAGCAGGCACAGCATTCCAGGGGCCGGCCGCACGCACCCGCGCGCACCGGCCCCGACGCATGCCGGGGCACTCCTCGTCGCATGACGGGGCCCTCCCCGCGCCAGGTCCCGGCCCGGTCACACCGGGGCCCACACCCAGCCGGACCGGCCACACCCGAACGCGCCGGGTCGGGGCTCGAGCCGGTCCGGGCCCACCCGCACGCGCATCGGGCCACGTCCACGAACCCACCGCATACGGGCTCAGACCGCACATGCCCGCGCCCCACAGACCCCACGGCCACGCCCCAGCCGGACGACCGGCCACACCCGAACGCGCCGGATGGCTCGGGCCGGACCGGCCGCACCCGAACGCACACGACCCATGCCGGGTCGCGCCGCGCCCGGCGATATGGTCCCGTCAAGAACGGCCACGCGGCCGTCAGGGCGCCGTCAACGGGTGACGCTCGGGGCCGCCAGCGGGGCTACCGTTTTTCCCATGGAACACCGCGACGACATCCGCCCCCTGGCGACCGGCCGGCACCCGTCCGGCACCGCGGCCGTGGCGTACGACCGCGACTGGGCCGGGGAGGTACGCGGCGCGGTCCGCTACGCCGCCGCGCTGCTCGGGCTGTTGCTGTGTCTCGACGGGGTGGCCGGCTCGCTGACCTGGTGGCGCGGTGTCCTGTGGTTGCTGACGGCTCTGCTGCTGTTCCTCGTCCTGTTCCCGGCGCGCGTGTCGGCCGGCCAGGGCTGGCTGGCCTCCCGCCGCCTGGGACGCACCCGCCGGGTCCGTACCGATCTGCTGATCGCGGTACGCCCACTGGACGGCGTCAGCCGGCGGCTGGTGCTGCGTGACGCCCTGGGCCGCCGGGTCGAGATCGACCCCGAGGTGCTGGTCCGCAATCCCGACCTGTGGTATCGCCTGGACGAGGGTGCCCGGCGCGCCGAGACGGCCGGCATCCTGCTGACCGGCACGACCGCCCTGCACACCCTCGCCCGCCGCGTGGACCGCGAGACCGCGCTGGGCGTTTTCCGCGCGTCGGGCATGGAGTAGCGGCTCCCGGTCCGGACGACGGCGGCGGCCCCGAGCGCGCCGAAGAACCGGTGCCCCTCGCCCTCGCACGCCACCGGGCCGGGGCCCGCCCCGGAGACAGTGCGTGTGCCCGTGGGCCCAGGTGCCGTACCCGACCGCGCTGTGGCTCTGCCGCTGACGGTGCCGGCCTGGCGGCGCTTCCCGATGACCGGAACGGCACCGGGCGGCCTCCCCCACCCGGCACGCCCCGGCCCACGCCCGTCGGCCGTCCCCTCCAAGCAGCGAGCAGCCGAGCCTCGTACGCCATGACGCTCGGTGGCCGTCGTCCAGCCGCTCCCGGAACCCCGCCACCGGCTCACCCGTCCGGCGCCGGCTCGGTACACCGGTCCCGGCCTCCCCTTCTTCATGCGGACCCGGCGTTCACAGACCATTCTTAACGCAAGCTTGACGCCCTCGGCCCACCGATCCACAGGCCTGGGCGTCACTCTCTGCTTACGCTGGTGCCACCGTCCGGGTGATGGCCGGAAAGAGCCGCCGCACGTCAGGAGCACACCGATGGCCACGACCGAACGCCCTCCCAGTACCGGCCGCCTGCGCGCCTGGATGCTGGAGGGTCTGTCCGACCTGGCCAAGCAGCATCCGGGTCCGCACGCCGAGCCGGAGCCCGCCCACAAGGGCCGGCGCTGGTGGCGGGTGATGTGTCTGACCGGTGTCGACTACTTCTCCACCCTGGGTTACCAGCCCGGCATCGCGGCCCTGGCGGCCGGCCTGCTGTCACCGGTGGCGACCATCGTGCTGGTCGTCGTCACACTGGCCGGCGCCCTGCCGGTCTACCGGCGCGTGGCCGAGGAGAGTCCGCGCGGCGAGGGATCCATCGCGATGCTCGAGCGGCTGCTCTCCTTCTGGAAGGGCAAGCTGTTCGTCCTCACCCTGCTCGGCTTCGCGGCGACCGACTTCCTGATCACCATCACGCTCTCGGCCGCCGACGCCTCCACCCACCTGGTGGAGAACCCGCATCTGACGGACGCCCTGCAGGGCAAGCAGATGCTGATCACCTTGCTGCTGGTGGCACTGCTCGGCGCGGTGTTCCTCAAGGGCTTCCTGGAGGCGATCGGCGTCGCGGTCGTCCTGGTCGGCATCTACCTCGTGCTCAACCTGGTCGTCGTGATCACCGGCCTGTGGCATGTCGTCACCGCCGGACATGTGATCACCGACTGGAGCGGTGCCCTGACCACGGAGCACGGCAACGTCTTCGTGATGATCGGCGTGGCGCTGATCGTCTTCCCGAAACTCGCCCTCGGCCTGTCGGGCTTCGAGACCGGTGTCGCCGTGATGCCGCACGTCCAGGGCGACCCCGGTGACACCGACGAGCGGCCGGCCGGCCGGATCCGGGACACCAAGAAGCTGCTGACCACCGCCGCGCTGGTGATGAGCTGCTTCCTGATCACCACCAGCTTCATCACGACGCTGCTCATCCCGGAGCGGGAGTTCAAGCCGGGCGGCCAGGCCAACGGCCGCGCGCTCGCCTACCTCGCGCACGAGTACCTCGGCAGCGCCTTCGGCACGGTGTACGACGTCTCGACGATCGCCATCCTGTGGTTCGCGGGCGCCTCCGCCATGGCCGGACTGCTCAACCTGATGCCGCGCTATCTGCCCCGCTACGGCATGGCCCCGCACTGGGCCCGGGCGGTGCGCCCGATGGTCATCGTCTTCACCCTGGTCGCCTTCCTGGTGACGTGGATCTTCGACGCCAACGTCGACAAGCAGGGCGGTGCCTACGCCACCGGTGTGCTGGTGCTGATCAGCTCGGCCGCGATCGCGGTGACCATCGCCGCGCGCAAGGCGGGCCAGCGCCACTGGACCTTCGCGTTCGGGGCGATCGCGACGGTGTTCCTCTACACGACCGTGGTGAACGTCATCGAGCGCCCGGACGGTGTGAAGATCGGTGCCTGCTTCATCGTCGGGATCATGCTGATATCGCTGCTGTCCCGGCTGGCCCGCGCCTTCGAGCTGCGCGTGACCCATGTGACGCTCGACCCGCTGGCGGAGCGGTTCATCCGGGACATGGCCCACCGGCGCATCCGGTTCATCGCCAACAAGCCGGGGCGGCGGGACAAGGCCGAGTACCGGGACAAGGCCGAGCAGATCAAGGCCGACAACGACATGCCGGAGCAGGAGGACTTCGTCTTCGTCGAGGTCACGGTCACCGACCCGTCCGAGTTCGAGGCGGGGCTGACCGTGCGCGGCGAGGTGCTGCACGGCCGCTACCGGGTGCTGACGCTGGAGTCCGCCTCCGTCCCGAACGCTCTTGCGGCGCTGCTGCTGCACGTCCGGGACATGACGGGCTGCACCCCGCACATCTACTTCGAGTGGACCGAGGGCACTCCGTTCGCCAACTTCCTCCGTTTCTTCCTCTTCGGCCAGGGCGAGGTCGCCCCGGTCACCCGTGAGGTACTGCGCGAGGCGGAACCGGACCGCGAACGCCGGCCGCGGGTCCACACCGGCTGAGCCGGACATCCGGCCCGCACGGCACGGCCACCACCCTCCTCCGCAGCCGGCGTGCCGGCGTGAAGACGCCTCGGGATGCGTCGAGCAGCGCCGAGACGCGTCACACGCCGGCGCCGCGCGGCCCCGCCCCCTTCGCCCTTCTGCCCAGCCACCGCTTCCGGGGCCGCACCTCCAGCCGCCCGAAGCCGAGCCGGCCGTGTATCTCCACCCGCAGCACGGCCGGTGTCCCCGTGCCGCCGTCCGGCCGCACCTTGGTCTGGCCGTAGTCGATCACCAGGGAGTCGGCGTCCACGACCACGCCGGGCCGGGTGATCAGCCGGAGCGCACCGGCCCGCATGTCCACGTCGATGCGGAGGGTGTCGTACGGGATCACCGCGTCGCTGAAGTCCAGCGTCACGTCTCCCCAGGCCGACTCGATCTCCATCCGGCGCGGCACGGTCCACGCGCCGCTCCGGGTGGCCGCCGCGCCCTGCTGCTCGATGCGGACGACCTCCTTGGCCGGTGCCGGGCCGGCTTCCTCGGGCAGGTCCGCCGTCAGTACGGCCAGATCGCCGAGCGTGCGCGCGGTCAGCGCCGCCTCCACCCGTTCGTCCAGTTCCGCGGGCGTGAGCCGGCCGTCCCCCGCCGCGATCGTCAGCGCCTCCACCACCCGGTCCCGGTCCGCGTGCGAGGCACGCAGGCCGGACGGCTCAACCGCCCCCACCGGTTCGGCCCTCGTCATGCCCACCCCCGATTCCACCGCTTCCGGAGAAGCCCCGACTCCCGAAGTCCACGCTATATCGCGTTATACCCCAGCGCGAGCGGCCCCACACGCATGTTTCCCGGCACCTGGCCCTATCGTGACCGGCATGCAGTCCTACACGATCGGCCAGGCCGCGCGGCTGCTCGGCGTCAGCCCCGACACCGCCCGCCGCTGGGCCGACGCCGGCCGCGTGGCCACCCACCGCGACGAGTCCGGGCGCCGGCTCATCGACGGCAGGGACCTCGCCGCGTTCTCCGTCGAACTCGCCAAGGGTGAGAGCGGTGACGAAGAGACCTCGTACACCTCCGTCCGCAACGCCTTCCCCGGCATCGTCACCGCGATCAAGCTCGGCGACGTCGCCGCCCAGGTGGAGATCCAGGCGGGCCCGCACCGGCTCGTCTCGCTGCTGACCCGGGAAGCCGTGGAGGAGCTGGGTCTGGAGGTCGGCATGGAGGCCACCGCGCGCGTGAAGTCGACGAACGTGCACATCGACCGCGTCTGACCGGTCCGCCGCCACCCGCCACACGCCGCCGCCACGGATACCGGCCTCGACACCGCGGACGCCCACACCAACGTCGCCACCACGGACGCCAAAACCATCACCGCGCGAACGCACATGCAAGCTACAAGCCCCGTACTCCCGGCTCATGCGATGCGACAGGAGACTTCTGCCTCGCAGATGCGGCAGTATCATCGCCGCACGGCCGATCAACGGGCGTGCCAGGGCGCGACCGTTGTCCAAGAACCGAGGAGTCGATCCGTGATGACCCGTTCCGTGCGCCGGACCCGGCGGATGCTGCGACTGGCCGGCGCGGGAGCCGCCGCCGTACTGGCCCTGAGCGCCTGCTCCTCCTCATCCGATTCATCCGACTCGTCCGGCAAGTCCGGCTCCTCGGGCGCGTCGGCCTCCCCGGAACCGTCCGGCACGGTCACCGTGTTCGCCGCCGCCTCCCTGAAGGAGAGCTTCACGGCCCTGGGCAAGGAGTTCGAGCACCGGCACCCCGGGACCAAGGTGCGCTTCGGTTTCAGCGGCAGCGACACCCTCGCGGCGAGCATCACCGGCGGCGCCCCCGCCGACGTCTTCGCCGCCGCCAGCCCCAAGACGATGAAGACCGTGACGGACGCGGGAGAGGCGTCCGGCACCCCGGTCACCTTCGTGCGCAACCAGCTGGAGATCGCCACCCGGCCGGGCAACCCCGAGAAAGTGGCCTCCCTGAAGGACCTCACCAAGTCCGGGCTGAAGGTCGTCCTGTGCGACAAGACCGTGCCCTGCGGCGCGGCCGCGCGAAAGGCCCTGGACGCCGCCGGGATCGAGCTCACCCCGGTCTCCTACGAGCAGGACGTCAAGAGCGCCCTGAACAAGGTGGAGCTGGACGAGGCGGACGCCGCGGTCGTCTACAAGACCGATGTGAAGGCCGCGAAGGGCAAGGTGCAGGGCGTGGAGTTCCCCGAGTCGGCCGGCGCCGTCAACGACTACCCGATCACCGTGCTGAAGAACGGACGGAACGCCGAGACGGCCCGGGCGTTCATCGCCCTCGTGCGGTCCGCCGACGGCCAGAAGGTGCTGGGCGAGGCAGGGTTCCTCAAGCCGTGACCTCGCTCGACAAGC
>NZ_JACBWZ010000910.1 GCF_013870595.1 Streptomyces sp. WELS2
CCGGGCGCGGACGGCCGTGGGAGCCGTCCGCGCCCGCGCCGGTCAGCCGATCGCCTTGTCGAGCGTGTCGGTCGCGGCCTTCCAGGCGTCGTCGGGCTTGGTGCCCCGCTTCTCCATGTTGTTGATCTGGGTGGAGATGGTGTCCTTGATGACGCCGTCCTTCGGGCCGAGCACCGCCGCGGGGATGGCCTTGGCCTCCTCGGCGTAGAGCTGGCCGATGGGGGCGTCGCTGAAGTACGGGAGCTTGGCGTTCTTCACGTCGGCCAGTTCGTAGGCCTTCTGGTTGGACGGGAAGACACCGATGGCCTTGAACACCGCGGCCTGCTGCTCGGGCGCGGTCAGCCACTTGACCAGCTCCTGGGCCTCCTTGACGTGCTTGCCGCTCTTGGGCACGGTCAGGAAGGAGCCGCCCCAGTTGGCCGCCGTGGTGCCGGGCGCCCGGGAGATGTCCCACTTGCCCTTGTAGGCGTCGCCGGAGTTGGTGGAGATCTGGCCGGCCATCCAGGCGGGGCAGGCCACGGTGGCCACGCTGCCCTTGCGCAGCGCCGCCGTCCAGGCGTCGGTGAACTGCGGCAGGCCCTGGCTCAGCTTCTTCTCGGCGGCTTCCGCGGCCAGGTTCCAGCCCTGCTTGACGGACGGGCTGTCCTTGTAGACCGGCTCGCCGGCGGCGTTGTAGTACTGCTGGGAGGAGGAGGAGACGACCGCGTTGTACATCGCGGAGGCGGAGTCCATGAAGTAGGTGCCGGAGGGGGCCTTCTTCTGGTACTGCTCGCCGAGCTTGAGGTAGTCCTCCCAGCCGCCGGCGACGGCCTTGGCGACGGCCTCGCGGTCGGTGGGCAGGCCCGCCTTCTGGAAGAGGTCCTTGCGGTAGCACAGGGACATCGGGCCGATGTCGGTACCGGCGCCGATCACCGTGCCGTCCTTGGTGGTGGCCTGCTTCGCCTTCCAGGACACCCAGTCGGCGGCGTCGATCGTCTTGCCGAGGTCGGCGAACTTGTCCGCCTGGGTGTCCACGACCTCCTTGATGCGCCCGACCTCGATACCGGTGACGTCCGCCAGGCCGCTGCCCGTGTTCAGCTGCTGAAGGAGCTTCGGGTAGTAGTCCTGCTCGCTGGCGGTGGTCTCTTCCTTGACCGTGATGTTCGGGTGCAGCTGGTGGTACTTGGCGAACAGGCCGGCCTCCTTGTAGCCGAACTGCCCGTAGTCGGCCACCGTGAGGGTGATGTTGCCGTTGGCGTCCGTGCCGCCCGAGTCGCCGTCGTCGCTGCTGCAACCGGTCAGCAGCAGGGCCGAGGCGGTCAGGGCCGTCGTGGCCACGATCGCCGCTCTGCGGCCGTGGCCACCGCCGGTACGGGTGATGCGCATTCCACTACTCCTTGTTCCAGTGGGGAACGGGACCTCAGGATTCGGACCGCCGGGCCGGGCGGTCCGGACCTGCCCTCTCGGATCGAGCAGCGGCTAGCCAACAGCACACGGTGTGCGATGGAAACGTGCTGGTCAACGGTGTGCCATGCAAGGTAGAGGGGAAGGCCATGGGTGGTTTCGTCCGAACGGAAGAGAGCCCCGGTCACCCCGTGGGACCGCTCCCACGCGGCATGCCGGAAGACTCGTCCGTGCCGGGGCCGGGTGTCAAGACTTGAAGACGGCGTTGTTGCGCAAGCGTGTTCCGTACGTCACGGGAACGTGTCGCCCCGCTCACCTCCGTGGGGCACGGTCCGGCCGGCGTCGTCCCAGGTCACCGGCGGCGCGGGCCGCTCCCCGCGGGCAACCGCCCGCCGCCGCGGGTCGGTTGCCGGAATTCCTGGGCCAGAATGAAGCGCCCCCGACCCGGACCGCCGGAAGGTGAACGATGAGCCCTGCCGAACAGCCGCAGCCGCACCGGACGGCGGACGTGCGGCGACCGACCCTGAACGCCGTGGCCGCCCGCGCCGGCGTGGGCCGCGGCACGGTCTCCCGGGTCATCAACGGCTCCCCCAAGGTCAGCGACCGCTCCCGGGCCGCCGTCGAGCGGGCGATCGCCGAACTCGGCTACGTCCCCAACCGCGCCGCCCGCTCGCTGGCCACCCGCCGCACGGACTCCGTCGCGCTGGTCGTGCCCGACGCCGAGAGCCGCCTGTTCGCCGAGCCGTACTTCTCGGAGATCATCCTCGGCGTGAACGCCGGACTCTCCAGCGCGGGCATGCAGTTGCTGCTGGTGCTCACGGGCGACGAGACCGAGTACGGCCGGCTGGCCGGCTACCTGGCCGCGCAGCGGGTGGACGGGGTGCTGCTGATGGCGGTGCACGCCGAGGACACCCTGCCCGACCGGCTCGCGGAA
>NZ_JACBWZ010000911.1 GCF_013870595.1 Streptomyces sp. WELS2
GTGCTCACCAACCCCCTCGCACACGCCGTCGCCACCGGTCTCGCCCTGCTCGGCACCACCCGCGCCGAGGACGTCACCGGCGTCGAGACCGAGCTGCTGCGCGCCAACGACATCGAGTCCGACGACACCTCCTGCGTCCGCGTGCGCACCCCGCGCGGACCGGTCACGGTCGCCGCGACCCTGTGCGCCGAGCACCCCGGGGAGCCGTATGTGCTGGTGCACGGCGACCGCGGCCGGATCACCTTCTGGTACAAGCAGGACCGGGTGCTGCTCCAGCGCGCCGGTCACGGCCCCGAGGAGACCGGCTACGGCCGCACCGACCTGCTGGAGAACCTGGCCGGCCACCTGGCGCACGGCACCGCGCTGCTGGTCCCGCCGGACGAGACCGGCGCCTTCATGCGGGTCGTCGAGGCGATCCGCACCGCCCCCGACCCGGCACCCCTGCCCAGGACCGCCTGGCGGCCGCTGCCGGACGAGCGGCGCCGGATCGTGCCCGGCGTGGAGGGCCTGGTCGCGGCGGCGGCGGACACCCTCGCCCTCTACTCCGAACTGGGCGCCTCCTGGGCCCTGCCGAACGAGGTGAGCACCCGATGACATCCCACGACACCCTGGTCCTGCGGGCCGCGGGCCGCCCGGTCGGCCGCTACGTCACCCGGCCCGGCCTGCCCGCCCGGCTCGCCCCGCGCCCCTATCTGCACCCCGTCACCACCCTGGCCGGCACGCCGGTCACCGAGGTGAGCCCCGCCGACCACGCGCACCACCTCGGCGTCGGTGTCGCCGTTCCCGACGTCGAGGGGCACAACTTCTGGGGCGGCCGCACCTTCGTGCGCGACCGGGGGCCGACCGAGCTGGACAACCACGGCGTCCAGCGGCACACCGGCTTCCAGCTGTGCGACCCGGACGGCTTCGTGGAGGAGCTGCGCTGGGCCGCCGCCGGCACCGAGCTGCTGCGCGAGCGCCGTACGGTCGCGGCCACCGGGCTCGCCGAGGCCGCCTGGGCGCTGGACTTCACCTTCTCCCTCACCAACGTCACCCCCCGCCCGCTGTCCCTGGGCAGCCCCGCCACCAACGGCCGGCCCGGCGCGGCCTACGGCGGCTTCTTCTGGCGGGCCCGCAAGGAGCCCCGGCCCCCCGAGGTCTTCACCGCCGACCGGGAGGGCGAGGCCGAGGTGCACGGCACCCGCGCCGGCTGGCTCGCGCTGGCCGGCGACGGCTGGACGCTGGCGTTCACCGGGGCCACCGAGGACACCCGCCGCGACCCCTGGTTCGTCCGGGCCGCCGAGTACCCCGGGGTGGGCTCCTCCCTGGCGCACACCGAGCGGCTGACGATCGCGCCCGGCGAGACCGTCGTGCGCCGGATCGTCACCGTCGTCGCCGACGGCCGCCCGGCCCGCGACGAGGTGGCCGCCCTGGTCCGCAAGGCGGTGGCCCAGTGAACGGGACCTACCGCAACCCGGTGCTGAACGCCGACTGGTCCGACCCGGACGTGGTCCGCGTCGGCGACGACTTCTACCTCACCGCCTCCAGCTTCGGCCGCGCCCCCGGACTGCCCCTGCTGCACTCCCGGAACCTGGTCGACTGGACCCTCGTCGGACACGCCCTCGAACGCCTGGAACCGGAGGAGGAGTTCGCCCTGCCCCGGCACGACCGCGGGGTCTGGGCACCGTCCATCCGGCACCACGACGACCGCTTCTGGATCTTCTGGGGCGACCCGGACCAGGGCGTCTTCCAGGTCAACGCGCCCGAGATCAGGGGCCCGTGGACCCGGCCCCACCTGGTCGAGGCGGGCAGGGGACTGATCGACCCGTGCCCGCTGTGGGACGACGGGACCGGCGAGGCCTACCTCGTGCACGCCTGGGCCAAGTCCCGCTCCGGCGTCAAGAACCGCCTCACCGGCCACCGGATGCACCCCGACGCCACCTCGCTGCTCGACGAGGGCAAGGTGATCGTCGACGGCGACCGCATCCCCGGCTGGTTCACCCTCGAAGGGCCCAAGCTCTACCGGCACGACGGCTGGTTCTGGATCCTCGCGCCCGCCGGGGGAGTGGAGACCGGCTGGCAGGGGGCGTTCCGCTCGCGCGGGTTCTTCGGGCCGTACGAGGAGCGGATCGTGCTGGAGCAGAAGGACACCGACGTCAACGGCCCCCACCAGGGCGGCTGGGTGCGCACCGCGGCCGGCGAGGACTGGTTCCTGCACTTCCAGCAGCGCGGCCCGTACGGCAGGGTGGTCCACCTCCAGCCGATGCGCTGGGAAAGGGACGGCTGGCCGGTGCTGGGGGACGAGGGCGCGCCCGTCGCCGTACACCGGCGGCCC
>NZ_JACBWZ010000912.1 GCF_013870595.1 Streptomyces sp. WELS2
CCTGCGGCAGTCTCGTCTCGTTGACCACCGCCCGCAAAACGTCGCTGTCACCGAGACCCGCGCGGCGGCTGGACCCCCTGGCTCTATCTCGCCCCCGCCCTCGCCGTCCTCGGTGCCCTGCTGGTCTACCCGGTCTACCAGCTCGGGCTGATCTCGTTCCTGGAGTACACCCAGGCCCAGGTCAGCGGCGGGGAACCGACCCGCTTCCGGGGGCTGGCCAACTACACCGACCTGTTCGCCGACGACCAGTTCGCCCAAGTGCTGCTGGCGACGGTCGGCTTCGCGGCGGCCTGTGTGCTCGGCACGCTGGCGGTGGGCTGCGCGCTCGCCGTCCTGCTCACCCGGGTCCGCGCGCTCCCCCGGCTCGCGCTGCTGCTGGCCGCACTGGGCGCCTGGGCGACACCGACGATCACCGGCTCCACCGTCTGGCTGTTCCTCTTCGACCCCGACTTCGGCCCGGTCGACCGCCTCCTCGGGCTCGGCGACTTCTCCTGGACGTACGGCCGTTACAGCGCGTTCCTGCTGGTGCTGCTCGAAGTCGTGTGGTGTTCCTTCCCGTTCGTGATGATCACGGTCTACGCCGGGATCCGCGCCGTACCCACACAGGTGCTGGAGGCCGCCGCGCTGGACGGTGCCTCGCAGTGGCGGATCTGGCGCTCGGTGCTGGCGCCGATGCTGCGGCCGATCCTGGGCATCGTCACCGTCCAGTCGGTGATCTGGGACTTCAAGGTGTTCACCCAGATCTACGTGATGACGGGCGGTGGCGGCATCGCCGGGCAGAACCTGGTGCTGAACGTGTACGCCTACCAGAAGGCGTTCGCGTCCTCCCAGTACAGCCTCGGTTCGGCGATCGGCGTCGTGATGCTGCTGCTCCTGCTGGCCGTCACGCTCGGGTATCTGCGGCTGCTGCGCCGCCAAGGGGAGGAACTGTGAGTCGCGTACGCCTTGCGGTACGGCGCCCCTGGCGGCTGGCCGCCGAGGCGACCGCGCTGCTGGTCGCCGCGGTCGTCGCCTTCCCGCTGTACTGGATGCTGCTCGGCGCCGTCCGGCCGGCCGGGGAGATCGAGTCCACCGAGCCGCGGCCCTGGACGACCTCCCCCACTCTGGACTCCTTCCGGCGCGTGTTCCAGCAGCACGACTTCGGCCGGTACTTCGTCAACAGCCTCGTCGTCGCGGGGAGCGCCGTCCTCGCCTCCGCGCTGATCGCGTTCCTCGCCGCGACCGCCGTGACACGGTTCCGGTTCCGCTTCCGGACCACCCTGCTGATCATGTTCCTGGTGGCCCAGATGGTGCCGGTGGAGGCGCTCACCATCCCGTTGTTCTTCCTGATGCGGGACTTCGGCCTGCTGAACACGCTGGGTTCGCTGATCCTGCCGCACATCGCCTTCTCGCTGCCGTTCGCGGTCTGGATGCTGCGGGGGTTCGTACGGGCCGTTCCGGAGTCCCTGGAGGAGGCCGCGTACCTCGACGGCGCGAGCCGCGCGCGGTTCCTGTGGCGGATCCTGCTCCCGCTGGTCCTGCCGGGCCTGGTGGCCACGAGCGTGTTCTCCTTCATCTCCGCCTGGAACGACTTCCTGTTCGCCAAGTCCTTCATCATCAGCGACACCTCGCAGTCGACGCTGCCGATGGCCCTGCTGGTCTTCTACAAACCCGACGAACCGGACTGGGGCGGTGTCATGGCGGCGTCCACGGTGATGACGGTGCCGGTGCTGGTCTTCTTCGTCCTGGTCCAGCGGCGCCTGGTCTCGGGCCTGGGCGGCGCGGTGAAGGACTGACGCGCCCACGCCCGGGGAAAATCGCTGGCCACGGCCGCGTACGCGCTGCTGGGATGGGGCGATGCGCGACGAACACACAGCGACGGTGGACCGGGGAGCGTACCCGGACGCCGTGACTCCGTGGGAGACGGACTCCTGGCGGGCGGCGGTACTGGACTGGGTGGAGGGGCACCTCACCGAGCGGGGACTCGGTGTGGGCGGCCCGCTGCGGGTACGGCTGCGGCCCTGGTCGGTGCTGGTCCGGGTGCCCGTCACCGGTCAAGAGGCCGTCTGGTTCAAGGCGAACCCGCCGAGCGCCGCGTTCGAGGGCCCGCTGACCGCGGCCCTGGCCCGCTGGGTGCCGGACCGGGTGCTCTGCCCGCTGGCCGTCGACGCCGGGCGCGGCTGGTCGCTGCTCCCCGACGGCGGGCAGCTGTTCCGGTCGGTGCTCGACCGGGAGCCGGTGGAGCCGCGCGAGTGGGAGTCGCTGCTGGCCCAGTACGCCGGGATGCAGCGCGACCTGGTGGCCCGCGCCACCGAGCTGGAGCGGCTCG